>NZ_JAOCLK010000006.1:0-140958 GCF_029845265.1 Ectopseudomonas oleovorans | reverse complement strand
ATTCCAACGAGAGCTCAAATCGCCGGCAGCGACTCCATCGGCCAACGCGCCTGCACCTTGATCGCCAGATCCTCATGCTGCCCGGCCAGCAAACGCTGACAACCGGCGTAGGCGATCATCGCACCGTTGTCAGTGCAAAAACGCGGACGCGCGTAGAACACCTTGCCCTTCATTTCGCCCAGCATGCGCTCCAGATGCTCACGCAGCGCCTTGTTGGCACTCACGCCACCAGCGATGACCAGGCTGTTCAACCCGCTCTGCTTGAGCGCGCGCTTGCACTTGATGGTAAGAGTCTCAACCACCGCCTGCTGGAAGGCCAGCGCGATGTCGCGACGGGCTTGGTCGAGGTCGTCACCGCTGTCGCGGCATTGCTGCCAGGTATTGAGCGCAAAGGTCTTGAGGCCGCTGAAGCTGAAATCCAGCCCCGGGCGATCGGTCATCGGCCGCGGGAAGACGAAGCGCCCCGGCGCGCCCTGCTCGGCCAGCTTGGCGATTTCCGGACCACCCGGGTAATTCAGTCCCATCAGCTTGGCGGTCTTGTCGAAGGCCTCACCGGCGGCGTCGTCCAGCGACTCGCCGAGCAACTGGTACTGGCCAATGCCATCGACGCGCACCAGTTGGGTATGGCCACCGGAGACCAGCAAGGCGACGAACGGAAAGGCCGGCGGCTGTTCTTCCAGCATCGGCGCCAGCAGATGACCTTCCATATGATGCACGCCCACGGCCGGCACACCCCAGGCAAAGGCCAGCGCCTGCGCGCAGGAGGCGCCCACCAGCAGTGCGCCGACCAGTCCCGGCCCGGCCGTGTAGGCCAGGGCGTCGATATCGCCGGGTTGTTTGCCCGCCTCATCCAGCACCTGGCGGATCAGTGGCAGCATGCGCTTGACGTGATCGCGAGAAGCCAACTCGGGCACCACGCCGCCATAAACGCGATGCAGGTCGATCTGGCTGAACAGGGCGTCGGCCAGCAGACCGCGCTCGCTGTCATACAGCGCGACGCCGGTTTCATCACAGGAGGTTTCCAATCCCAGTACGAGCATGGAGCTTGAGCCTTGATTTGCCGCGTGGAACAAAGGCGCGCATGATAAGCGCCGCCCGGCGGAGCGGCCAGCGCTTTTCGATCAGAGGCCTTTGCATTCCTCGGCGCGAGGCGGTAATATCCGCAACCCTTGAAAACCGACGCATCCCGAGCCATCTGCCGGGCACGCGTTGAAACCGGTAATTGAAGATAGGTACGACCTGGATGCCAGCCGTCAAAGTTAAAGAGAACGAACCCTTCGACGTAGCCCTGCGTCGTTTCAAGCGCTCCTGCGAAAAAGCCGGTGTACTGGCTGAAGTTCGCAGCCGCGAATTCTACGAAAAGCCGACCGCCGAGCGTAAGCGCAAGGCCGCTGCCGCTGTTAAGCGTCACGCCAAGAAAGTGCAGCGCGAGCAGCGTCGCAGCGTTCGCCTGTACTAATCCGTACACGCAACGCCCGAATGCCCGGTCTGTGCCGGGCATTGCTTTTTCAGGAACTCCGCCTCACCTCGGGTGAACAGCGGAGTTTTCTGCTTTCTGAGTGCCCACCCGGGCAGTATTCTGAGCGTCTATGGCCGGCCTGATCCCGCAATCCTTCATCGATGACCTGCTCAACCGCACCGACATCGTCGACGTGGTGAGTTCGCGCATCCAGCTGAAGAAGACCGGCAAGAACTACAGCGCCTGCTGCCCGTTTCACAAGGAAAAGACCCCCTCCTTCACCGTCAGCCCGGACAAGCAGTTCTACTACTGCTTCGGCTGCGGCGCCGGCGGTAATGCCCTCGGCTTCGTCATGGACCACGATCAACTGGAGTTCCCCCAGGCGATCGAGGAGCTGGCCAAGCGCGCCGGCATGGATGTACCACGCGAGGAAAGCGGCCGCGGACACAAACCCAGGCAGCCCGTCGATTCACCGCTCTACCCGCTGCTCAATGCCGCCGCCGAGCACTATCGCCAGGCGCTGAAGAGCCATCCACAGCGCAAGTACGCCGTGGATTACCTCAAGGGCCGCGGCCTGACCGGTGAGATCGCCCGTGACTTCGGCATCGGCTTCGCCCCGCCCGGCTGGGACAACCTGCTCAAGCAACTGGGCGCCGACGCCCTGCAGCAGAAAGCCATGATCGACGCCGGCCTGCTGATCGAGAACGCCGAGAACGGCAGGCGCTACGACCGCTTCCGCGACCGCATCATGTTCCCCATCCGCGACAGCCGTGGCCGGGTGATCGCCTTCGGTGGCCGCGTATTGGGCGACGACAAGCCCAAATACCTGAACTCGCCGGAAACTCCGGTGTTCCACAAGGGCCAGGAACTCTACGGCCTGTACGAGGCGCGCAAGCACAATCGCGATCTCGACGAGATCATGGTGGTCGAAGGCTACATGGACGTCATCGCCCTGGCCCAGCAAGGCCTGCGCAACGCCGTGGCAACCCTAGGCACGGCCACCAGCGAAGAGCACCTCAAGCGTCTGTTCCGCATCGTGCCCAGCGTGCTGTTCTGCTTCGACGGCGACGCCGCCGGGCGCAACGCCGCCTGGCGCGCCCTGGAGTCAACCCTGCCGAGCCTGCAGGACGGTCGCCGCGCGCGCTTCCTGTTCCTGCCCGACGGCGAAGACCCGGACACCCTGGTGCGCACGGAAGGCACCGATGCCTTCCGCGCCCGCATCAACCAGCACGCACAACCGCTGGCCGACTACTTCTTCCAGCAACTGTGCGAAGAAGCCGACCCACGCTCGCTGGAAGGCAAGGCGCACCTGGTCACCCTGGCCGCGCCCTTGATCGACAAGATCCCCGGCAACAACCTGCGCGCGCTGATGCGCCAGCGCCTGAGCGAAATCACCGGCCTCTCCGGCGAAGCACTGAGTCAGGTCGCTGGCAGCGCAGCGCGCAACCACGCACCGAGCACCAGCAGTCAGACGCCCGGCAGCGATTACCCGGATTACGGCGACATCCCCGACAGCGCCTACTACGACTCCCTGCCGGACGTCGGCGGCTACGAGCAACCTGCGCCCCCCCAGCAGCACTACGAGCGCAGCAACGAAAGCGGCAAAGGCAGCTGGAAAAAGGACAGCAGCGGCAAGTGGCACAAAAAGGGCAAAGGCGACTTCGCGCCACGTGCCCCGCGCACGCCCGTGAGCGTCGAATCCCCACATCTGATCGCCCTGCGCACGCTGCTGCACCACCCGCATCTGGCGCAAAAGGTCGAGGATGTCAGCCACTTCGCCGACGAAGAAGACACCTACGCCCAACTACTCGTTGCGCTGGTCGGCGCCCTGCAGAAGACGCCCAACCTGCGTTCGCTGCAACTGATCGCTCGCTGGCACGGCACCGAACAGGGCCGCCTGCTGCGGGCACTGGCGGAAAAGGAATGGCTGATTCAGGGCGACAACCTTGAACAGCAGTTTTTCGACACCATTACTACACTTGCAAACAGTCAATCGCAGAGGCGGCGTGAAAAGGCGCTCCGCAGCATCATTCATAAAAGCCCCAGCGAGCTCACCGACGAGGAAAAGACCTTGCTCAGAGAGCACTACAGCATCACCTCCTCGCCGGGCAGCAAGTCCCCAGCTGGCGCCTAAAGCCAAAACCGGGGTATAATCCTCGGCTTGTTTTCAGCCCGCCAAGACCTTCAGTGGATAGGGTGTTATGTCCGTAAAAGCGCAACAGCAATCTCGTTTGAAAGAATTGATCAGCCGCGGTCGCGAGCAGGGTTACCTGACGTACGCGGAGGTCAATGACCACCTGCCGGAAGATATTTCCGATCCGGAACAGGTGGAAGACATCATCCGCATGATCAACGACATGGGGATCAACGTATTCGAGAGTGCTCCGGATGCGGACGCCCTGTTGTTGGCCGAAGCCGACACCGACGAAGCCGCAGCCGAAGAAGCTGCAGCCGCCCTCGCCGCCGTTGAGACCGATATCGGCCGCACCACCGACCCGGTGCGCATGTACATGCGCGAAATGGGCACCGTGGAACTGCTGACCCGCGAAGGCGAAATCGAAATCGCCAAACGCATCGAGGAAGGCATCCGCGAAGTCATGAGCGCCATCGCTCACTTCCCCGGCACCGTTGACAGCATCCTCGCCGAGTACACCCGCGTCACCACCGAGGGCGGCCGCCTGGCCGAGATCCTCAGTGGCTACATCGACCCGGATGACGGCAGTGTGCCTGACGAAGCCGCCGCCCCCGTCCCCGTCAAGGAAGGCGCCGCCGCTGAAGCAAGCGACGACGAAGAAGAAGACGAGAGCGGCGACGACGAGGAAGAAGAAGGCGATGGTGGCCCGGACCCGGAAGAAGCGGCTCGCCGCTTCACCGCCGTGGCCGAGCAGCAGGACAAAGTCCTCAAGGCGCTGAAGAAGCATGGTCGTGGCAGCAAGCAGGCCATCGAAGAGCTGGCCACCCTGGCCGAGCTGTTCATGCCGATCAAGCTGGTGCCCAAGCAATACGACGCCCTGGTTACCAAGGTGCGCGACGCCCTCGACCGTCTGCGCGCGCAAGAACGCGCCATCATGCAGCTGTGCGTCCGTGATGCGCGCATGCCGCGTGCCGACTTCCTGCGCCTGTTCCCGGGCAACGAAATCGACATGGACTGGGCCGCCGACCTGGCCAAGGGCAAGGCCAAGTACGCCGAAGCCCTGGGCAAGCTGCAGGGCGACATCCAGCGCTGCCAGCAGAAGCTGGCTGACCTGGAAGCCGAATGCAGCCTGAGCCTGGCCGAGATCAAGGACATCAACCGTCGCATGTCCATCGGTGAGGCGAAGGCTCGCCGCGCCAAGAAGGAAATGGTCGAGGCCAACCTGCGCCTGGTCATCTCCATCGCCAAGAAGTACACCAACCGTGGCCTGCAGTTCCTCGACCTGATCCAGGAAGGCAACATCGGCCTGATGAAGGCGGTGGACAAGTTCGAATACCGTCGCGGCTACAAGTTCTCGACCTACGCCACCTGGTGGATTCGCCAGGCAATCACCCGCTCGATTGCCGACCAGGCGCGCACCATCCGTATCCCGGTGCACATGATCGAGACCATCAACAAGCTCAACCGCATCTCCCGCCAGATGCTGCAGGAGATGGGTCGCGAGCCCACGCCGGAAGAGCTGGGTGAGCGCATGGAAATGCCCGAGGACAAGATCCGCAAGGTATTGAAGATCGCCAAAGAGCCGATCTCCATGGAAACCCCGATTGGCGACGACGAAGACTCGCATCTGGGCGACTTCATCGAGGACAGCACCATGCAGTCCCCGATCGACGTAGCCACGGTCGAAAGCCTCAAGGAAGCCACTCGCGAAGTGCTGGCCGGCCTCACTGCCCGTGAAGCCAAGGTCCTGCGCATGCGCTTCGGTATCGACATGAACACCGACCACACCCTTGAGGAAGTGGGCAAACAGTTCGACGTTACCCGTGAGCGTATCCGTCAGATCGAAGCCAAGGCGCTGCGCAAGCTGCGCCACCCGACGCGAAGCGAGCATCTGCGCTCCTTCCTCGACGAGTGATACCAGAACCCCCGGCCCAGGCCGGGGGTTTTGCTTTCTTGGCAGCACGCCCGATCACTCGCCAGCCAAAGGCAGCGCAGACGCTGCAATCAAACTGCCATCCCAGCAGGCCGATCTACAGTACAATAATACTGATCGCGAAACGAGGCCGTTACGCCCCGCTTGCCGGCCATTGTGCTGTTGTGCCTGGCGTACCGGATGACCACGGCCCTAGCCCTGACACTCAACGAGGACGAGCGCACCTGGCTGGCAGCCCACCCCGAACTACGCCTGGGTGTCGATGTATCCTGGCCATCTTTCGAGTTTCGTGACGAACAGGGTAACGATCACGGCCTGACCGCCGCCTATGTACGGCTGATCGAAGAGCGTCTTGACGTGAAGCTGCAGCCCGTCGAGCCCAGCAACTGGAGCGCGATACTGGAGCAGCCGCACATGGGCCAGGTCGACCAGCTCCCTGGCGTGATGTCGACACCCAAACGCCAGGAATACCTGATCTTCACCCGTCCCTACCTGGACTTGCCCATCGCCATCCTCGCCCGCAACGGCGGGCCGCAGTCGAGAAAGCTCAATGAGCGGTACGGTTTGAAGATTGCCGTGGTGGCCGACTACGCACCGCACGAGCTGCTGCGCCAGCAACACCCCGATCTCAACCTGCTGCCGCTGCGCAACATCGCCGCCGCCCTGCAGGCGCTGGCGACCAACCAGGTCGATGCCATGGTCGGCGATCTTGCCTCCAGCGTCTGGAGCCTGCGCCAGCTCAAGCTCGACGGCGTCTATATCAGCGGCGAGACGCCCTATCGCTATCAGTTGGCCATGGCCGCCCCGCGTGGCCAGAGCATGCTGGTCGGCATCCTCGACAAACTCTTCGCCGAGCTCAGCACCGAAGAAATCGCCGCCTTGCAGGAACCCTGGGTCGGCAGCGTGCTGGACAAACGCAACGTCTGGCACGAAACCCTGCTCTACGGCCTGCCAGCCCTGCTCGGTCTGCTGGCGGTCATCGCCATCATCCTGCGCATCAACCGCCGCCTGAAACGCGAGATGCGCAACCGCGAAGCGCTGGAGCAGGAACTACGTAACCGCGAGCAGCACTTTCGCGACATGGTCGAAAGCCTCTCGGCCATCACCTGGGAGACCGAGTCCAGCGGGCTCACTTACACCTACGTCTCGCCCCATGCGGAAAAATTGCTGGGTTACCCCTGCACGAATGGCTGGAGCCCGGCTTCTGGCAGCGCCACCTGCACCCGGACGTTCGCCAGCGCACTCTGCGCACCTGCCTGGAACAATGCTCGGCCGGCAACGACCACGCCCTGGAATACCGCCTGCTCGCCGCTGACGGGCTCACGGTGTGGGTGCGCGATATCGTCACCCTGCTGCAACGCGACGACCACCAGGTGATTCGCGGCCTGATGGTCGACATCAGTGAAGCCAAGCAGACCGAGCAGGCATTGCGCCTGCCGGAACAGAAGTTCGCCTCGGTGTTCCAGCAATGCCCGGACATCCTGATCATTGCCCGACGTGTCGACGGCGTGCTGCTGGAGGTCAACACCGCCTTCACCGAACAGACCGGCATCAGCGTCGAGCAGGCCATCGGCAAGACCGCCACCGAACTCGATCTGTGGGGCGTGCCTGGCATCGGCCCGAGCCTGCTGCCACGCATCAGCGCACTGTTGCAGCGCTACAACCTGGCGCCGGAGCTGCTGCAACTGGAGATCACCGAGAACTTCATCATGAACCAGGCCGGCGAAGCGCTGGACATCCTCCACCGCCTCAAACAGCTCGGCGTACAACTGGCCATCGACGACTTCGGCACCGGCTACTCCTCGCTCAGCTACCTCAAATGTCTGCCGCTGGACGTGCTGAAGATCGACCAGTCCTTCGTCCGTAGCCTGCCGGACGACCCGCACGACCTGGCGATCACCCGTGCCATCATCGCCCTGGGCAACAGCATGCAACTGACGGTGATCACCGAAGGCGTGGCAGGAACTCTGCCTGGCCGCCGAAGGCTGCCTGCAGATCCAGGGCTACGTGGTCAGTTGCCCGCTTTCCGCCGAGGCCTTCACCCGGAAATTTCTCCCACCAGGTCAAGCGGTTGGCGCTGGCGAGAACGCGCCGGTATAATCTGCCGGCCTTCTGGGGGCCTATAGCTCAGTTGGTTAGAGCAGAGGACTCATAATCCTTTGGTCCACGGTTCGAGTCCGTGTGGGCCCACCATATGAAACAACGACTTAGGTCAGCCATCGTGCTGGCCTTTTGTCGTTTATGGGCTCGATAAAAAAATTTGCGTACCGTTTTGCGTACCGCTTCATTTTTGCTGCTACGGAACGCGACGAGCGCCAACACCCTGATGGCATGTGCGATGCGCTCTGCATCCGGAGCAAGACTGCTGATGTAGTAACGGCGCTCCAGGCTGGTCTGGTTGCCCACAGTCCGCTCGGACTCCAGCATCACGAAAGTGCGCAGTCCTGGCCAGCGTTCTGGCTGTGGCAGGCACTGGAGTTGGTCGAAAACATGGCAGCGACGAACCTCCAGCCGGCCATGGTCCTTCTCGACATGCTCGAAGTGCGCATGGGGTACCCGGGCAGGATCGCCGTCCAAAAAGGTGTCAGCGAAGTCATCGATCGCTTCGGCCAGCTTCGGCTGGTTTCCCTTGATGGCCAGCAGATAGTGCGCCCCGCGATCGAGAATGGCCTGTGCAATGTCCGGCTGGGTACCCATGGCATCGATCGTCACGGTGCAGCCCTCAAGCGCCAGTGTGGCCAGCAGCTCAGGAATGGCGGTCTTCTCGTTGGACTTCTGGGAGGTCGCCCTCTGCCCGAGAATCAGTCCTGAATCAGCCGCAAAAGCGCTGACCAGGTGCAACGGGGCCGTGTTTTTCTTGCCGGAGCGGCGACTGGTCTTGCCGTCTAGGGCAACCACTTGCGGAGAAAGGGCCGGTAGGATCGCCGCAACCCAACAGCGGAAGGCCTGCTCGAACTCCTCTGGATCGATCAGGCTGAATAGCCGTCCAAAGGTGTCGTGTGAGGGAATGCCGTGGGGTAGTTTCAGAATACGGCGGAACCAGTCCAGCCGCTGCTCAGCCCAGAGTTCGATTTCGATGAAGGTGTCAGCGCCGGCAAGCACGCCGCAGATAGCCACGACCAGTGTTTCGACCAGGTCGTGACGAATCTTGCCCTGCTGACGGGGATCATTGATGGCGACCAGAACATCGGAGATTGGTATGTGATGCGACATTGCAGGGCATCCTGAGTAGAGAGGCGCTCAGGATGCCCGCAGGGAAAGGACTCATTCAAATCGGCAGGCGTTCATGCGATTGCCCTGTCCCAAGGGGCTAACCGGCGAATAATTATTTTATTTCGCATAATTGCGCATAATCCCCCGATTCTCAGGCCAACCTACAGCGCTTGCAGTACCCACACGCACACACCCCACACCTCCAGCTCCTCGCCATCAACATCGCCCGCCCCTCGCAGTCGAACTGCAACCGCTTGACCAGGAACTCAGCACCGACAATCGCCAGCACCACATCCCCTGGCTGGGGGCGCTTTGCCTTGTCCACCACCAGGATATAGCCGTCGAAGATGCCGGCTCCTGTCATAGAGTTGCCAGAGGTGCGGAATAGGAAAACAGAGGATGTAGGCGTGATGCCGGCGAGCTGATCCAGAGATAGATCGGGCTGCTGGTAATCAGCGGCGGGAGACGGGAAGTCGCAAGAATTGCAGTCCGCTTGATGTGCTGCCGGTCGTTAATCCCCCTTCCAGCCCTCTTATCACTCTGTTGCAGTCCCTTCAGCCCCGGGAACGGCTCAGAATCGCCTCTGTGACGATTTCGCTCCCTCTGGGGTATACCGGCTCAAGAATCTTCCAAAACGCGCAGCAAGCGCTTAATTGGCTCCTTCCTGCCGGCTCTCCCCGCAATGTCCCCAGCCAGTCTTGGCAGGATAAGAGATTCCGGCGCGCTCTCACCGTTGAAGACCTGGGCCACCACGCTACGGTGCCGGCCGATGTGGCAGAGGCGTGGTGGCGCCGCCACCCTCACCTGCGCCGACCGCAGCCATCACTCTGATCGCTTTTTAAAAGCTTTTCCCTTGTTTTTTTCTTGTTGTTATCTTGTTTTTAGCTGGCTGGACGCCTAGTGCCACGTGGCCTCCAGAGGGGTGACGACTACAGATTCCGGTATTCACGACTACAGATTCCGGTACTCATGACTAACCTGAGGCTCAAAGGGCGGCTGAGCGCTATGATGCGCTATATGTTTGTGGTGTAATTTCCACCACTTAATGGATGAATTTACACCATGTACGCGCGCATAATCCGTCAAAACCTACTCGCAGCCCTGGATGATTCGCCGGTCGTGCTGGTCAACGGCGCCCGCCAGACCGGCAAGAGTACGCTGATCCAAAACCTCGGCCGCGAGGCGACTTACTACACCTTCGACGACCCGGCTGTGCTGGCAGCCGCGCAGGTTGATCCCTTCGGTTTCATCAACGCACTCAAGGGGGCGGTCTGTCTCGATGAGGTGCAGCGTGCTCCTGGGGTGTTCCTAGCGATCAAGGCGGCGGTGGATCGCGACCGTACCCCTGGGCGTTTCCTGCTGACCGGCTCGGCCAATGTGCTGTTGCTGCCGCAGATTGCCGACTCTCTAGCTGGACGTATGGAGGTGCTGAACCTGTGGCCTCTGGCGCAAAGCGAAATCGAGCGTCAGCCCCTTAGCATGATTGATCGACTGTTCAGCGGCCAGATGCCGGATAAGTGCCATTTCGAGCGGCAGGACTTCATCGCGAGGCTGAGTCGTGGAGGCTATCCGGAGGCGCTGAGTCGTTCCGGCGAGCGGCGGCGGGAAGCCTGGTTCGAGAGTTATCTCCATACGATCTTGCAGCGTGACGTTCGCGACCTGGCCCAGATCGAAGGGCTGACGGAGATGCCGCGGCTGATGCAGCTGCTGGGCGCCCGCAGTGGCGGACTGCTCAATGCCGCCGAGCTGTCGCGTTCGACGGGCATTCCGCAGACCACGCTCAAGCGCTATCTGACTCTGCTGGAGACCCTTTTTCTCGTGCGTCAGGTTCCAGCCTGGTCGTCCAATCTCGGCAAACGACTACAGAAATCGCCCAAGCTGTTCGTGACCGACTACGGCTTGATGGCCCACTTGCAGGGCTTGAGCGAAGCCGGCATGGCGGCTGGACTGGGGTTACCGGGGGACTTGGTGGAGGACTTCGTGCATGCCGAGCTGGTCAAGCATCAGAGCTGGTCAGATTTGCGCACGCGGCTGATGCATTACCGTACCTCCACCGGAGTAGAGGTGGACTTCGTGCTGGAGAACCGTCGTGGCGATCTGGTTGGCATCGAGGTCAAGGCAGCGGCCACTATCAGCGGCAAGGACTTCAACGGGCTTCGTCATCTACGCGAGATTACGCCGCAGCAGTTCAAGCGTGGCGTGGTGTTCTACTCGGGCGATCAGGTCGTGCCTTTCGATGAACAACTGGTGGCCGTGCCGCTCGCACTGTTTTGGTCAGTTTGAGCGACACTCGCGGTTATCTGTCTGTGCTGCCGGCTAGTTTGGTAGTTCTCGTTGTATCGGCCTGTGTTGCCTAGTTGCCCATCTGGGCATAACAGCCTCAGAAGACAGCCATCTCTCACGGCGCCTTGGATGTTGGCATCGGTGGGCCTAGGTAGGCACCGCGCAGCGTCATGCGGTCAAAGCTATAGACATGGGCGTGCGGGCTTTCGACGCAGCGACCCACCAGAGGGAGCTTTTGATCTGGTTCTCCGGGCTTGAGCTCGATGTTGCTGCCACAAATGGGCAGTCTGCCGAAAATCGAACCAAGCGCGTCCAGCGATAACTTTCATGCCGAAACATCTCCAACTCGCAGCTAGCCTCTTTGACGGTAGAAACCCAGTGGGGGGCTTTAACTACACAGTCGTCAATGACGCGGAACCAAGGGGCATACACCTCGCGCCAGATAAACACAAAGCCCAGCACTGTCAGGGCCAGGGTAATCAGGCTGCCCATAGTAAGAGGGCCTCCGCGTTGGCTTAGGCTGAGCAGCATGATGCTGAGCAGGACTAGCCATAATGCGCTGCCCAGCAATATCGAGCTCAGAAAGCTGATGCCACGAACGCTGAGGTTGCGCATCTCTCCGTTCCGTAGAAACAGCCGGGCGGCGAGCGAGGGGCGGATGGCCCCATTGCCAGATCGTCGATAAAGCACAGTAGTCGATGGCTCACTCTCAGACTCATAGTCTTTTACTGACGAATCTTCTGAAGCCAGCTCCAGCCAGTAGAGGCTGACATTGCCTCTACCTCCACCCGGTTGATAGCCGAGCTGTAAGCGAGGCACCTGGGTGCCAGGTTGGGCCAGGTGCAGAGCTCGGCGCAGGGTCGCGATGGCTGGCACCCAAGCCTTGGGCTCCATGTCTTGCTCGGAGGCCGTGCCGCAACCTGTCAGCAGCGCACTGGCCTCGAAGCGCAATTTCTCAGTGGCATCAGGACGTGCGAGACCTTCATCAGCCATGAACCGACCTCAGCAAAAATCAACGCAGCGCCTGAAGCTAAAGCCTGAGCGGGTGCTTAGAGCCGAGTGAGCCGAATAGCCGGAATATTCGGCTCACGCAATGAGCCGATTGTCGCCTTCGAATACGTTCGTCCATTTACGCTGACTTTCGGTACTATCCGGTTAACTCAGGATTACCAAGGACAGGAAATGGACTTCACCCCCATCATCGCTCAGGTCTGGGGCATGCTGGCCTGGTTTATCCCAGCCGCACTGCTGATCGGCCTGCTCAAGTCGCCTTGGGCCAAGGGCCATATTGGCGAACTCCTGGTGCGGCTGTTTGCCCATTGGCAGCTGGATAAGCAGACCTATCGCCGCCTGCACAACGTCACCCTGAACACGCCCGACGGCACCACGCAGATCGACCACGTATTCCTCTCGCCTTACGGCATCTTCGTGCTGGAAACGAAGAACATGAGCGGCTGGATCTTCGGCAGTGAGAAGCAGCCACAGTGGACACAGAAGCTCTACAAGCGAACGTTCAAATTCCAGAACCCGCTGCGGCAGAACTACAAACACCTCAAAGCACTGGAAGCCATCCTTGGCGTAAACCCCGAGCACCTGCACTCGGTCATCACCTTTGTCGGCGGCAGCACCTTCAAAACCGAAGTGCCGGCCAACGTCACCCAGGGCATCGGCTTTATCCGCTATATCAAGTCATTCCAGCAGCCGCTATTCAGCGAGCCTGAAGTTGACGCCATGTTGCATGCCCTGCAAACCGGCCGCCGCGCGCCAACCCTCGCCACCCACCGCGAGCATGTACAAAACCTCAAACGCCGTAGCGATCCGACAGCCGAGCGGCAGTGTCCGAAATGTGGGAGTGCGCTGCTGATCCGCACCGTGAAGTCAGGGCCGAAAGCGGGACAGCAGTTTTGGGGATGCTCGGCTTTCCCCAAGTGCCGAACCATGCAAAGCCTTTAACAACCATCAATTGATACGCTGGATGCACATCATGCAATCAACTGCTGGCGATTGCCGTCACCGCGCTCAGCGCTGGAACACACGCAGCAGACGATGGCTACAGCGAAACCTATACCGCCTGCATGGATGAGTCCGGCGGCGTGACGGTGAATATGCTCAATTGCATGGGCAGTGAGACAGAACAGCAAGACGCCCGCCTCAACCAAAATTACAAAGCCGCCATACAAGCGCTAACACCTGCACAGCAAACACTACTGCGGGACGCGCAGCGGCTATGGATCAAATTCCGCGATGCCGATTGCGCCCTACTCGGTAGCTTGACTGGAGGCACCATCGACAGCGTCAACAGCGCTTCGTGCTTTCTTGATATGACCCAAAAACGTGCAGATGACCTCGCCTGGCTCGCCGAGCAAGGTCAATAGCAGCATCACTCAGCACTTGGAGCAACGATGTCCGTCAACGCCTGATCCGCAACACGATCAAGAGAGCCTGCGTAGTGATCGTCCGATTAAAAAGCAAAACCTGACCGTTTCGCGGTACAGAAATCAGTACACTGGCGGTACAGTGCCCAGCTTTTACAGATTTCGCCCAATTACGCTTAAACCGCTCTACGGCGAAGCTTTCAGCTAACTGTACCTGCGCTAAGCTACGCCCGATTTCACTGGGTTTGCAGCGTTTCTAGGCAACTCATAATCCTTGGGTCCACGGTTCGAGTCCGTGTGGGCCCACCACCTTCAAAGCCGCGCACTGCGCGGCTTTTCGTATCTGAAATTGATATCAGCCAGCGCAGCACCGCGCGCAGTCACAGCCGCACATCGAACTTATCCAGCAACAGCTCGGCTGGCAGGTCGGCGCTGACCAGTTGGTTGCGTCCGCGCCGCTTGCCGCTGTACAGGCGACGGTCAGCGGCGCGGTAGAGCTCGGCGGTGCTGCGGCCGTCCACGGGCCAGGTGGCCAGGCCGAAGGTGGCGGACAGCGCGATCTGCTCACCGTCGTACTCAAGCGGCTGTTCGGCGATCTGCTTACGCAGTTTGTCCACCACCGGGTCGGCACCAGTGCTGTCGATATGACGTAGCAGCAGGCCGAACTCCTCCCCACCCAGACGACCGAGAAAGTCGGTCACGCGCAGGCGCTGCTGGAGGATCTGACAGATATGCTGCAGCGCCATATCGCCCGCCTCGTGCCCCCACTGATCATTGACCTGCTTGAAGTGATCGACGTCGAGCAGCACCAGTACCAGATGCCCGTTGCTGCGCTCGGCATCCTGGATGCTGCGTTGCAGGGCGTGCTGGAAGCTGCCACGGCTGGCCACGCCGGTCAGTGAATCGGTCTGCGCCAGACGCTCCAGCTCCTCGTAGGCCTGCATGCGCAAGCCATCGTAGATATGCACGAACACCAGGATCAGCACGCCGCACAGGGCGGCGTTGCCCAGGTCGATCAGGCCGCGGGTGTCCAGGGTCAGGTGATTGTCGGTGAAGTACAGCAAAAGCCCGGCGCACATGAACAGCGCGGTGAGCAGGAAGGCGCGCTGCTTGCCCAGCAGCAGGTAGGCCAGCAGCGGGATCATGTACAGCCAGACGAACGCCGCCGCTGAGGCGTCCGGCATGACGATGATGTAGAGGATGAAGCAGAAGGTCGGGATCAGGTACAGGTAGATCCACAGGTGCAGATGGCGAGCGCGTTCGATGCGCCAGGCGCCGAACAGGAGCAAGGCGGTGCACAGCACTTCGAGGATGGCGAAGAGGTAGTTGCCGGCCAGGGCCTGCAGCACGGCAAAGCCGCCCAGGGTAAGGCCGGTGGCGAGCAGGATGGTGCGCATCAGCTTGCGCTTGCCCGACTCGCGCAGCCCTTCGCAGTGCCCTGCGCCTACATCCCTGTGATCGTTATAGTTGCCGTCGCCCATTTTATTGCCCAGCGCCGCCGCCCTCAGCGGTACGCAGCTCCCCGCCGCGCACCATCAGGCAACTATAGACGGCCTTGCCTGTTTTACACAGCATAACCCAGCACACGCGGCAGCCACAGGGCGATTTCCGGGAAGATCGCCACCAGCAGCAGGGCACTGGACATCACCACAACGAACAACGCGGCCCAGCCGACGGTTTGTTCCAGGCGTATCTTGGCGACCTCGGCCGTGACCATCAGGTTGATCGCCACCGGTGGGGTGAACTGGCCGATGGCGATGTTCATCGCCAGCAGGATGCCGAACCACACCGGGTTCCATCCGAAGTGCTGCATCACCGGAATCAGGATCGGCATCAGGATCAGGTAGATCGAGATGGCGTCGAGCAACATACCAGCCAGCAGCACCGCGAGCATCACCAGCGCCAGCAACACCCAGCCGTTGTCCGACAGCGAGATCAGCCATTCGGCCAGGTGGCGGAAGGTGCCGAGCATGGTGCCGGCCCAGGCGAAGATGCCGGCCAGGGCGATGATCAGCATGACCACGCCGGAGATCACCCCGGCCTCGCCACACAGGCGCCAGAGGCTGCGCCAGTCCAGCTCGCGGGTAACGAACAGGCCGATCAGCACGCCGTAGGTCACGCCGACCACGGCGGCTTCAGTGGGCGTGAACAGGCCGCTGCGCAGGCCGCCGAGAATCAGCACCGGGGCAAACAGCGCCGGCAGCGCCTGCTTGAAGCTCTCGCCCAGCGGCGGACGCTCGCCCTGCTCCGGCGACTCCCAGCCGTAGTGACGCGACAGCAGCCAGGCCGGCACCAGCAGCACCAGGCCGACCAGAATGCCGGGGAACAGGCCGGCGGCGAACAGCGCGCGCAGGTCCACGCCCGGCACCACAATGGAGTAGAGAATCAGCGCAATCGACGGCGGAATCAGGATCGCGGTCGAGGCCGACGCGGCGATCAGCGTGGCCGAGAAGGGTTTGGGATACCCCGCCTTGGTCATGCTCGGCAGCATCACCATGGCCACGGCGGCGGCATCGGCCGGGCCAGAGCCACTCATGCCGCCCATGATCAGGCACACCAGCACCGCGACCATGGCCAGGCCGCCATGACGCGGGCCGATCACCGCCTGGGCGAAGCGCACCAGCCGCAGCGCCACACCGGCTTTCTCGAACACCAGGCCGGTGAGGATGAACAGCGGAATGGCGATCAGCGGGTACTTGGCCACGCCGTTGTAGGTGTTGGTGCCGAGGGTGGCGAGCATGTCCGGCGACAGCCCGGCGATGATACCGATGGCGCCGGACAGGCCGAGGGCGAAGGCCACCGGCACACCGAGTGCCAGCAGCACGGCGAAACTGAGGATCAGCCAGAGATCAGGGCTCATCACTGATTCTCCCGCGCAGGCGATCGACGGTCATCTGGGTCAGGCGCACGAACAGCAGCAGCGCCAGGATCGGCAGCCAGATCACGTACCACCAGTTGGGCAGCCCGAGGCCGGGCGACTCGGAATCCCACTGGAATTCCTCCCAGGCGAACTGACCACCGAACCAGCACACCAGCCCCAGCACCAGCACGCTGGCCAGCCACTGCAACAGGATCAGCGGCGTGCGCAGGCGCGGGAACAGGCGCTCGAGCAGGCCGATACGAATGTGTCGGTTACTGCGCATGGCCACCGAAGCACCGGCGAAGGTGAGGATGACCAGCAGGAACACCGAGATTTCCTCGGTGAAGGCAAAGGATGCATCGGTGAAATAACGCACCACGACGTTGGCCAGGCTGATCAGGCTGATGATCACCAGGGCCAGGGTGGCGAGCACGCGCTCCAGCGGCGCGTCGATTGGCTTGCTCATAAGAACCTCGAATGACCGGAGCAATGCGCTCGTGAAGTGGCGCCCCCTGCCCTCTCCCCCGGCCCCTCTCCCGCAAGCGGGAGAGGGGAGCAGAGCAGACTAAGGGAGCTTCCGGTCAGATAAAACGAATCAGGGCTGGGCCACGGCCTTGCGCGCGGCGTCCATCAGCGCATCGCCGATACGCGGTGCCCATTTCTCATGCACGCTGGCGGTGGCTTCGACGAAGGCCGCGCGCTCGGCGTCGCTCAGTTCGATCACTTCCACGCCGCGCTCACGCACGTCGACCAGGCGCTGCGCCTGAGCGCCGCGCGACAGCTCGATCTCCCACTTGCCGGCATCGATGGCGGCCTGGCTGAGCAGCTCGCGATCCTCCTCGGGCAGGGATTTCCACACGCGTTGGTTGACGGCGAACACCAGCGGGTCGGCCATGTAGTCCCACAGGGTCAGGTACTTCTGGCCCACTTGGTCGACGCGCGCCACGTCGAAGACCGACAGCGGGTTTTCCTGGCCGTCCACCGCGCCGGTGGTCAGTGCCGGCTTGGCATCGGCCCAGCTCATTTGCGTGGGGTTGGCGCCAAGGGCGTTGAAGGTGTCCTGGAACAGCGGCGAGCCGACCACGCGAATCTTCAGACCGGTCATATCGGCCGGGCTGCGCACCGGCTTGGCCGAGTTGGACAGCTGGCGAAAACCGTTCTCACCCCAGGCCAGCGGCACGATGCCGCGCTGTTCGATGGCGGCGAAGGCCAGCTTGCCGGCTTCGCCCTGGGTGATGGCGTCGAGGTCGGCGTCGTTCTTCATCAAAAACGGCAGGGAGAACAGGTTGAGTTCCGGCACCTGCGGCGACCAGTTGATGGTCGAACCCACGGCCATGTCGATCAGGCCCGAGCGCATGGCGGAGAATTCCTTGGTCTGGTCGCCGGCGACCAGTTGCGCGTTGGGGTAGACGCGCAGGGTGATGCGCCCCTCGGAGCGCTCGTTGACCAGGTCGGCCCACTTCTGCGCGGCCTGGCCCCAGGGGAAGGCGTCCGACAGCACGGTGGAAACGGAGTATTCACGCGCCTGCGCGGTGGCGCACAGGGCGGTCAGCGCGGCGCCAGCGGCGAGCGCGGAGAAGAGTCGCTTGAGTTTCATCGGGGCGTCCTTGTATGGATCTTGGTCATTGTCGTTGTGGCACCGGCAAAGCGGTGCGGATCCAGCGGCGAGCGGATGGCTCGCCTGGCGCGCCTGGTCGGCACGCGAAAGGGACACGGCAGGTGTCACGGCTGCCGGGCAGGCCTTGTGGGCGATCGGCAGGTGCCGGCGGGTTACGCACGGCCGCCCAACTATTCCAGAAGCGCGCGGCGAATGCCATTGTCCGATGACTGTTGACGTTGCCCGGCCTGATCGGCGCTGCCCATAATCACCGGCATCTCATTTTCGGACACTCCCCATGGCCATTTCCCGCGACGACCTCGACCAGCACGGCCTGATCATCGGCGTGTCGCCCGAGCGTTTTCGCGCGGTGGCCATGCCGCTGTTGTTCGATCACCTCGATGCCCAGTGCGAGGGCACCATCGCGGTCAACCGCCAGGCGCGCATCGTCTGGATCAACGACAAGTACGCGCAGAAGGTCGGCATCGCCGATGCGCGCACGGCGCTGGGCAAGGAGATCGAGGAAGTGCTGCCGGCCAGCCGCCTGCGCGAAGTGGTGGAAAGCGGCCAGCCGAGCATGCTCGATCTGATGGCCTTCGGCAGCGAGCACTTCGTGGTCACCCGCATACCGCTGCGCGACGAGGACGGCACCCTGGTCGGCGCCCTGGGCTTCGTGCTGTTCGACCGCGCCCGCCATCTCAAGCCGTTGATGGCCAAGTACAACAATCTACAGAGCCAGTTGCTTGCCACCCAGCACGAGCTGGCCAAGGCACGGCGGGCACGCTACACCATCGCCGGGTTCATCGGTGCCAGCGCGGCGGCCAGTGAGGTCAAGCGCCAGGCCCGTCGCGCCGCGCAGCTCGACTCCACCGTGCTGATTCGCGGCGAGACCGGCACCGGCAAGGAGCTGCTGGCGCAGGGCATCCACAACCTGTCGCCGCGCGCCAACGGGCCATTCGTCGCGGTCAACGTCGCGGCGATTCCGGAAACCCTGGTGGAGGCCGAGCTGTTCGGCACGGCACCCGGCGCCTTTACCGGCGCCGACCGCAAGGCGCGCATCGGCAAGTTCGAAGTGGCCAACGGCGGCACCCTGTTTCTCGACGAGATCGGCGATCTGCCGCTGCCGTTGCAGGCCAAGCTGCTGCGTGTTTTGCAGGAGCAGGAGGTGGAGCCGCTCGGCTCCAATCAGGTCAAGCCGCTCAACGTGCGGGTGATCGCCGCGACCCATATCGACCTGGAAGCCAAGGTGGCCGCCGGGCAGTTTCGCGATGATCTCTACTACCGTCTCAACGTGCTGGCCCTGCGCGTGCCGCCGCTGCGCGAACGTGCCAGCGACATTCCCGCGCTGATCGAACACCTGCTCGATGACCTGGCCAACCGCTCTGGCCTGGCGCCCATGGAGCTGACGGACGATGCCCTCGCCCTGCTCTGCGCGCAGCCGTGGAAGGGCAACGTGCGTGAGCTGCGTAACCTGCTGGAGCGGGCGCAGTTGGCGGCCGATGGGCGACTGGATGGCGAAGTTTTACGTGGTTTGCTGGTCGATCCGGTTGCTCCGAGTGCGCCGATACCCGCCGCGCCAGTGATGATGAGCTCGACGCAGACCCTGGCCGAACAGTTGGCGCAGGCCGAGCGCCTGGCGTTGCAGGCGGCACTGGCGGCAACCGATCGCAATCGCCAATTGGCCGCCGAGCGCCTGGGCATTTCCCGCGCCGGGTTCTACGCCAAGCTGGCGCAGCATGGGCTGGGGCGGCGGGACTGAACGCCTCCCCCTGTAGGAGCCGGCTTGCCGGCGATGCGCCACCCGCAACACTTCCCCACAACAGTCGCGGCTAAAGCCCCTCCCACAAAAAGCGTGGCAAGCCGCAATTACGTAGCCCAATGAAATCCGGGAAGTTCGCATAGGCGCGCCCCGGATTACATTGGGCTACGCCGGTTAGAGCGTAGGGTGGACCACGCCTCACCGGTCCACCATGGGTAGCTGGCGCGAATACCCCAGGTGGAAATAAACAGCGATTTCCACCCTAGGTCCGTTCACCCAGCTTATGCCGCGCGGCATACAGGCAGATCATCTCCATCGCCAGGGTGGCGCCGGCTAGGGCGGTGACCTCGGCGTTGTCGTAGGGCGGCGCTACTTCGACCACGTCCATGCCGACCAGGTTGATCCCGCGCAAACCGCGCAGTATCTCCAGCGCCTGATGGCTGCAAAGGCCGCCGCACACCGGTGTGCCGGTGCCGGGGGCGAAGGCCGGGTCGAGGCAGTCGATGTCGAAGGTCAGGTACACCGGATGCTCGCCCACCCGCGCGCGGATGCGCTCGGCGATCTGCTCCGGGATGCTGCGGTGCACCTCGCGGGCATCGAGCACCTGAAAGCCCATTACGTTGTCGTTGGTGGTGCGCAAGCCGACCTGCACCGAGCGCGCCGGGTCAACCAGGCCTCCACGCGCGGCGTGGTAGAACATGGTGCCGTGATCGATGCGTTTGCCCTCCTCGTCCGGCCAGGTGTCGCTGTGCGCGTCAAAGTGGATCAGCGCCAGCGTGCCGTGCTTTTCGCATGCGCCTTGAGCAGCGGATAGCTGATGAAGTGGTCGCCGCCCAGGGTCAGCAGCGCGCTGCCGGCTTCGAGAATGCGCGTGGCGTGCGCCTCGATCAGCGCCGGGGTGTCCTGCGGCGTGCCGTGGTCGAAATGGCAGTCGCCGTAGTCGACGCAGGCGAGCAGGTCGAAGGGATCGAACTCCCAGGGAAAATGCCGCGCCCAGGCCGACTGGGTCGACGCGGCGCGGATCGCCCGTGGACCGAAGCGGCTGCCGGGCCGGTTGCTGGTGGCGGTGTCGAAGGGCACGCCGCTGATGGCCAGGTCCACGCCGGTCAGGTCACGACTGTAGCGCCGGCGCATGAAGCTGGTGATGCCGGCGTAGGTGGGCTCGGCGGCGGTGCCGTAGAGGCTGGCGCGGGTGATGGCCTGGTCGTTGTCGAAGGCTTGGTCCATGGTCGAATACTCATTTCGGTGATGTTCGCGAGCAGAGCTCGCTCCTACAGACTCAGTACTGGCTGCGGAAGGCTGTCCACAGACGCGTGCGCTGACGCTGCTCGCGCAGGCTCAGCACTTCTTCGGCGAACAGGCGCGCACGCACGGCTTCGGGCGGGTAGATATCCGGGTCACCGCTCACCGCCTCGTCCAGCAGGGGCGTGGCGGCGCGGTTGGCGTTGGCGAAGAACAGCTCGTTGGTCAGCTCGGCGATGGCCTCGGGCTGCAGCATGAAGTCGATGAACGCACGGGCGTTGCCCGGATGCGGCGCGTCGGCGGGAATGGCCATGATGTCGAACCAGATCAGCGTGCCTTCGCGCGGAATGCGGTAGAGCACCTCGAACGGCTGCTCGGCCTCGGCAGCGCGCGCAGCGGCCATGCCGGCGTCACCGGTGTAGGTCAGCGCCAGGCAGGTCTCGCCCTTGGCCAGGTCGTCGATCTGCCGGGCATTGCCGATGTAGCGCAGGTTCGGTTGCAGCACCGCGAGCAGGTGCTGGCCGCCACGCGCAAGCTGTTTGCCGCCATCGAGACCTTCAAGGGCGAGGCCCAGGGCATGGCCGACAAGCTACTCGGCGAACTGCGCATCGGCCTGTCCGAAGCATTGTCGGACGAGGTGCTGCAGCGCATCGGCGAGGCCATCGGGCGTTTTCGCCAGCGCAACCAGGCGGTACAGATCGAGCTGGTCAGCGCCATGCCCGCCGAGCTGGAACGGCGCCTGCTGCAGGACCAGCTACAACTGGCCATCGGCTATTTTTCCGGCAGCCAGACGGCGCTGGACTACCAGCCGCTGTTCGACGAGCGCCAGCGCCTGTACTGCGGCCGCCAGCATCCGCTGTTCGACCGGGAGACGCCGAGCGCCGCTGACCTGCAGGCCTGCGACCGCGTGGTGCATCCCTATCGCTTCATCGCAGCCGACGAACCCTGGCAAGGCGGCAGCAGCAGCGCGCGCTGCGAACAGGTCGAAGGTAGCCTGGCGTTCATCCTCTCCGGTGCTCACCTGGGCTATCTGCCCGAGCACATCGCCCAGCCCTGGGTAGAGCGTGGCGGCTTGCGCGCGCTGCCCGGCAAGTGGGATTTCACCGTGCAATTTCGTCTGGCCAGCCATCGTGGCCATCCCGCCAGCGAGGCGCAGAATGCCTTCGCCGACGATCTGCTGGACGCGTTCGGCGAGTGATGAGGCGCGTGCCCTGCACCTGCTGAAACATCCGGGGTCTATAGTGGTTGTTCCTTCCTCACCACACCCTCTGGAGTACACATGAGCAAGACTTACAACGTCGCCGTACTGGTCGGCAGCCTGCGTAAAGCCTCCATCAACCGCAAACTGGCCCTGGCGCTGGCCGACCTGGCACCAGCCTCGCTGAATCTGGAAATCCTCGAGATCGGCGACCTGCCGCTGTACAACGAAGACGCCGACGGTGATACCGCTCCGGCCTCCTACGCGCCGTTTCGCAGCAAGCTCAAGGCGGCCGATGCGGTGCTGTTCATTACCCCCGAATACAACCGCTCGATCCCGGCGCCGATGAAGAACGCCATCGATGTCGGCTCGCGTCCGTATGGCCAGAGCGGCTTCAGCGGTAAACCAGGCGCCGTGCTCAGCGCCTCGCCGGGTGCCGTTGGTGGCTTTGGTGCCAACCATCACCTGCGCCAGTGCCTGGTGTTCCTCGACGTGCATGTGCTGCAGCAGCCGGAGGCTTATCTCGGTGGCGCCGGCAACTTCTTCGACGAGAACGGCGTACTCAGCGACGGCATCAAGCCGTTCCTGCAGAAGTTCATCGACGCCTATGCCGCCTGGGTAGCCAAGCAGGCCTGATACCTCACGCCGCCCGCTGGGCGGCGCTCCACTATGCCGATATGCCCTCATCTGCGGCCTGAATGACACTGGCGGCTAGACCGACCGGTCTACATAATCCACGTCATGACCAAGACCACTCGCGACAAACTGATCGACACCATGATCGATGCCCTGCAACGCAAGGGTCTGCATGGCGTTGGTTTGAACGAACTGCTGGCTGCCGCCGATGCGCCCAAGGGCAGCCTTTATCACCACTTCCCGAACGGCAAGACCGAACTGGCCGTGGCCGCCATCGAGCGTGTCGGCCAGCGCGCCGAGCAGGCGTTCGCTGCGCTCTTCCAGCGTCAGTCCGATCCACTCGATGCGCTGACTATCTGGCTACAGGGCGCGCTTGGCCAGTTGCAGGAAAGCGCCTTCGAGCGTGGCTGCCCGCTGGCCACCGTGGCCCTGGAAAGCGCTCCGCAAGATCATGAAATTCGTGCAGCCCTGGCCAATGCCTTCGCCGCCATTCGCCAGGCACTGCAGCAGCAGTTGCAACGTCACGGTTACGCACAGCCAGAAGGGCTCGCTGCCCTGTTCGTCGCGCTCTACGAAGGCGGTCTGCTGCAAGCGCGTGTCGCCGGCAGCAGCGAGCCGCTGAAACAGGCCGTCGCCACCCTGCTCCACCTGACCCGCCAGCACCGCATGGAGTCCCCGCCAGCATGAACACAGCCATCCGCCGCGAAACCCTGCCCCTGCTCGCCCTCGACGATTATCAACTGACCGCCACGCACTATCACGCCGAGCAACCGCAGGCGCAGTTGCTGATCGCCGGCGCCACCGGGGTGCCGCAAGGTTTCTATCGCCGTTTTGCCGAACACGCCGCCAGCCGTGGTTTCAACACCATGACCCTGGACTACCGCGGCATCGGACAATCCAAGCCAGACAGCCTGCGTGGATTCGAGATGGAGTATCTGGACTGGGCCCATCTCGACCTGGCCGCCGCGGTGGATCAACACCGGCACGCCGAGCGCCCACTGTTCATGATCGGCCATTCGTTCGGCGGTCACGCCTTTGGCCTGCTGCCCAACCATGATCAGGTCGCCGGCTTCTACACCTTCGGTACCGGTGCCGGTTGGCACGGCTGGATGCCCAGGGCCGAGCAGGTGCGCGTACTAGCCATGTGGCGCCTGATCGGCCCGCTGATGACGCGCTACAAGGGCTACCTGGCCTGGAGCAAACTGGGCATGGGCGAGGATCTGCCGCTGGGTGTGTACCGTCAGTGGAAACGCTGGTGCCGCTTCCCGCGTTACTTCTTCGACGATCCGCAGATGCCGGGGCTGGCCGAGCGCTTCGCCCAGGTGAAGACACCGATGGTGGCGCTCAACAGTCTGGACGATCTTTGGGCACCGCCGGCCTCGCGCGATGCCTTCATGGCCGCCTATGTGAATGCGCCCTATCAGGCGCGCACGCTCGACTCGCAGGCAGAGGGCCTGGGCGCTATCGGTCATATGGGGTATTTCCGCCCTGCGGCGCAGCGTCTGTGGGACGAGACGCTGGATTGGTTCGAGCAATTGCGCGTCGAACAACGAGCAGCTTGAGCAGGCCGCTGAAATCTCTAGACCAGAAAAAAGAAAACCCCGCGATTGCGGGGCCTTGCAGACTGTTGTCCTGACATCCTTGATCTGCTCACCATCCTGGCGGCTGTCCAGCGTGTCCCTGTTCGTCTAGGCGCTTCCTGCGCTGAATCCATGTGCAGCAGAGTACGCCCGTACCTGATCGACCGACAGTGGCGAAAATCGTGACATCGTGTAAGCCATGGCTTACACGAGTTCTCCCTCTGTCAGCCGTCTGACTTTGCCCGGGCCACTCCAGGTTGGGAGAAAGCATTTGGCCATGTTTTTTGTGACGTACGTCTTGCTAGACTGCATCTTGTCCTACAAAAACAACAGACTCCGACAACGGCAGTCACTGGGGCTAGAGTATGCGCGCAGTCACCTTGCTTCTTGGTTGCCTGGCAACCTGCATCAGCAGCTTCTCCCTGGCCAATGGCCAGACCCAACTGGGCGACGTCAAACAGGCCATCGATCAGGCGTTCTGGCAGGCTCTTTACGGTAATGGCGGCACGACTCTCTATTGCGGCCAGACCTTCGCCCGTGAAAGCGGCACCCTCACTGCCAGCCCGATCTACAGCAGCAAGCAGCTCAAGAGCGCGATGCGCTGCGTCACCGACCGCCAATGCACCATCATGAACCCGCGCTATCCGTACATCGTCGCCGACCTGCACAACTACTACCCGGCGCTGACCCGCGTGGAGCTAGCGCGACGCAATGCCCAGTTCGCCGAACTGGCCGATGATGTACCGAGCAAGTTCGCCGATATCGGCTGCGACCTGAAAACCAGCTTCCAGCTGGTAGAGCCGCGTGGCGAAGCCAAGGGCAATATCGCCCGGGCAATCTTCTACATGCACATCGAATACGGTTTGCCCATCGTCGGCCTGGTGCCAATGTACAAGGCCTGGCACCGCATGGACCCGCCGGATGCCGAAGAAAAGGCACGCAACGACAAGATCGAGGTACTGCAGGGCACGCGCAATCGCTTTATCGACGATCCTGCGCTAGTGGATCAGCTGATCAGCGACTGACCCCGAACGCAGTGGCAGGGGCTTTAGCCGCGACGGGAGACGGCCCTGGATCGCCGGCAAGCCGGCTCCTACGGATGTGCGGAAAGCCTAGCCTCTGCGTTTGTGCAGCGAGCGCAGTTTGTAGCGGTCACCGGGATGGATCAGCCGGGCATAGCTGATCAGGTGATCGTCCGACCAGGTGCGACGGATCACGCTCAGGCAGGGCATGGCCGGGTCGATCTGCAGCAGCTCGGCCGTGCGCGCATCCACCAGCATCGCTTCAACCACATGCTCGACATCCGAGATCGGGCAACTGGCGACCAGCACCTCGTTGGGGGTGACCTGGGTGAAGTCGCTCTGCAGGTAATGCGGCACCCAGCGCGGGTTGACGAAGCGATCCTCGAGCTGGATCGGCAGACCGTCCTGCAGGTGCACGAGGATGCTGTGAAACACCTCGGCGCCCAGGCGCAGCCCCAGACGCAGGGCCACTTCGTCATCGGCGGCGATGGCCTCGCAGCGCACCACTGCGTTGCTGTAGGCATGGCCGCGGCCGCGCACTTCGCTGGCGATGTTCATCACCTCGTGCAGCGGCGACTCGGCCTTGCGGTCAGTGACGAAGGTGCCGAGCCCGGCCTGACGCACCAGATAACCCTTCTGCACCAGATTCTGGATAGCCTTGTTGGCGGTCATGCGGCTGACGCCGAAGTCGCGCGCCAGCTGTTCCTCGGGCGGGATCTGGTGGTTGACCGGGTAGGCGCCGCCGTGAATGCGCTCGAGGAGAAAATCCTCGATGGCCTTGTAGCGCGGGGTGGGACTGGTCACGGCTGCTCCTTGGAAATGCCCGGTGCGCGGATAATACATCAGCCATACGAGTGATCTCGTAGGAGCCCCGCCTCGGGGCGAAAGCGGTCGCGGCCACTGCGCAAGACCTGCGGCGTAACCAGCATTCGCCGCGGGGCGCGGCTCCTACACAAAGACCGTAGCCCAATGATCCGGGGCCTGATATCAAGGCCTCGGATCGCATGCGCGCAACGCGATCACCTCACCGAAGGCAGCATCCCGGCCGGCAGCAGCGGCGTTAGCACGCGCTCGGCGAGCAGAGCATCGGCAGCGGCGATGTCCGGGGCGAAGAAGCGGTCCTCGACGTAATACGGCACCTTGGCGCGCAGCGCCTGACGCGCCTGCTCCAACGCCGGGGTGCTGTTCAGTCCTTCGCGGAAGTCCAGGCCCTGGCAGGCACCCAGCCACTCCACGGCCAGCACGCCACGGGTGTTGGCAGCCATGTCCCACAGGCGCTTGCCGGCAGCCGGGGCCATGGAAACGTGGTCTTCCTGGTTGGCCGACGTCGGCAGACTGTCGACGCTGTGCGGGTGAGACAGTGCCTTGTTCTCGCTGGCCAGGGCCGCGGCAGTGACCTGGGCGATCATGAAGCCGGAGTTGACCCCGCCATTGGCCACCAGGAACGGCGGCAGCTGCGACATGTGCTTGTCCATCATCAGCGAGATGCGCCGTTCGGACAGCGAGCCAATCTCGGCGATGGCCAGGGCGATGTTGTCGGCGGCCATGGCCACCGGCTCGGCGTGGAAGTTGCCGCCGGAAATCACCTCGCCTTCGGCGGCGAACACCAGCGGGTTGTCGGATACCGCGTTGGCCTCGACACCGAGCACCTCGGCGGCCTGGCGCAGCTGGGTCAGGCAGGCGCCCATGACCTGCGGCTGGCAGCGCAGCGAGTACGGGTCCTGCACCTTGTCGCAGGCGGCGTGGGAGCGGCCGATCTCGCTGCTGTCGCCGAGCAGGTGGCGGAACGCCGCTGCTGCGTCGATCTGCCCGCGCTGGCCACGGGCGGCATGGATGCGCGCATCGAAGGGCGAGCGCGAACCCAGCAGCGCCTCGACGCTGAGCGCGCCGCAAACGCTGGCGGCAGCGTACAGGTCCTCGCCCTCGAACAGCCCGCGCAGGGCGTAGGCGGTGGACACCTGGGTGCCGTTGAGCAGGGCCAGGCCCTCCTTGGCGGCCAGGGTCATCGGCTCCAGGCCGGCGATGGCCAGCGCCTCGGTGGCCGGCAGCCATTGGTCCTTGTGGCGCGCCTGACTTTCGCCGAGCAGCACCAGCGACATATGCGCCAGCGGCGCCAGGTCACCGGAAGCGCCGACCGAGCCTTTCAGCGGAATGTGCGGGTAGACCTCGGCGTTGACCAGGGCGATCAGCGCGTCGATCACCTGGCGGCGAATGCCGGAGAAGCCGCGCGCCAGGCTGTTGATCTTCAGCAGCATGATCAGGCGCACCATGGCGTCATCCAGCGGCTGACCGATGCCGGCGGCGTGGGACAGCACCAGCGAACGCTGCAGCTTTTCCAGGTCGTCGTTGGCGATGCGGGTCGAGGCCAGCAGGCCGAAACCGGTGTTGATGCCGTAGGCGGTGCGGCCCTCGGCGATGATCTGGTTGACGCAGGCGACGCTGGCGTCGATGGCCTTATGGGCGCTGGCGTCCAGAGTCAGTTGCACAGGCGCCTGGTAGGCAGCGCGCAGGTCGGCCAGGGTCAGTTGGCCGGGTTTCAGGTTCAGGGTGGTCATGAGGTGTTCTTCCAAAGAGCGTGTTCAAAGTCTCGCGAGCTAGAGCCAAACGGTGGCGCAAATGGCTGAGGACGCGGAGTTTACGAGCTGTAAATGAGCAGTCCGAAGTCGTTTGCAACGCCGTTTGGCCGACGCGCAGCAGACTTTGGATATGCTCTCAGCCGATCATCGGCAAATTCAGACCTTGCTCCTTGGCGCAATCGATGGCGATCTGGTAACCGGCATCGGCGTGACGCATCACCCCGGTGCCCGGGTCGTTGGTCAGCACGCGGGCGATACGCGCGGCGGCTTCGTCGGTGCCATCGCAGACGATGACCATACCCGAATGCTGGGAGAACCCCATGCCCACGCCACCGCCGTGGTGCAGCGACACCCAGGTGGCGCCGCTGGCGGTGTTGAGCAGAGCATTGAGCAGCGGCCAGTCGGACACGGCGTCGGAGCCGTCCTGCATCGCCTCGGTCTCGCGGTTGGGGCTGGACACCGAGCCGCTGTCCAGGTGGTCGCGGCCGATGACGATGGGCGCGCTCAGCTCACCCGAACGCACCATCTCGTTGAACGCCAGGCCGAGCTTGGCGCGCTGGCCCAGGCCGACCCAGCAGATACGCGCCGGCAGACCCTGGAAGGCGATGCGCTCGCGGGCCATGTCCAGCCAGCGGTGCAGGTGGGCGTCGTCCGGGATCAGTTCCTTGACCTTGGCGTCGGTCTTGTAGATGTCCTCGGGGTTGCCGGACAGCGCCGCCCAGCGGAACGGGCCGATGCCGCGGCAGAACAATGGGCGGATGTAGGCCGGGACGAAACCGGGGAAGTCGAAGGCATTGCTCACGCCCTCATCAAAGGCCATCTGGCGGATGTTGTTGCCGTAGTCGAAGGTCGGCACGCCCATCTTCTGGAAGTCGAGCATGGCCTGCACATGCAAGGCCATGGACTGCTTGGCAGCCTTGACCACGCCAGCCGGGTCGGTGGCTGCACGATCCTTGTACTCGGCCCAGCTCCAGCCGATCGGCAGGTAGCCATTGAGCGGGTCGTGGGCGCTGGTCTGGTCGGTGACCATGTCCGGGCGCACGCCACGGCGCACCAACTCCGGCAGGATCTCGGCAGCGTTGCCCAGCAGGGCGACGGAGATAGCCTTGCCTTCGGCGGTGTACTTGGCGATGCGCGCCAGGGCGTCGTCCAGATCAGTGGCCTGCTCGTCGACGTAACGGCTGCGCAGGCGGAAATCGATGCTGGTCTGCTGGCATTCGATGTTCAGCGAGCAGGCGCCAGCCAGGGTGGCGGCCAGCGGCTGGGCACCGCCCATGCCACCCAGGCCGGCGGTCAGCACCCAGCGGCCCTTGAGGTTGCCGGCGTAGTGCTGGCGACCGGCTTCAACGAAGGTTTCATAGGTTCCCTGAACGATGCCCTGGCTGCCGATGTAGATCCAGCTGCCGGCGGTCATCTGGCCGTACATGGCCAAGCCCTTGGCGTCCAGCTCGTTGAAGTGCTCCCAGCTCGCCCAATGCGGCACCAGGTTGGAGTTGGCGATCAGCACGCGCGGGGCATTGGCGTGGGTCTTGAACACGCCGACCGGCTTGCCGGATTGCACCAGCAGGGTCTCGTCATCATTCAGGTTGGTCAGGCTCTCGACGATCTTGTCATAGCACTCCCAGTTGCGCGCGGCACGGCCGATGCCGCCGTACACCACCAGCTCCTTGGGGTTCTCGGCCACGTCCGGGTCGAGGTTGTTCATCAGCATGCGCAGCGGCGCTTCGGTCAGCCAGCTCTTGGCGGTGAGCGTGGTGCCGCGCGGGGCGCGGATTTCGGTGTCGCGGAACTTGGTCATGTTGCGGGCTCCTGTGGGAACGGGTCAGTGGTGGGTGGTCAGAGCCAACCCAGAAATTGGGCGAGGTAGGCCAAGGGGATGGCCAACAGCAGGCTGAGCAGGGTGCGCTGCAGCCAGATCAGCAGCAGGTGGCCCAGGCTCAGCGGAATTCGCGTGGCCAGCACGCAGGGAATCGAGGCGGAGAGAAACAGCACGCTGCTGACCGAGACGATGGCGGTGACGAACTTCACCAGCACGTCGGCGTCCTTGAGCAGCATCGCCGGAAGGAACATCTCTGCCAGGCCGGCGGACATGGCGCGCGCCACCTGCATGGGTTCTTCCAGGCCGAACAGCCAGGTCAGCGGGTAGAGCAGCACGCCAAGGGCGTCGAACAGCGGCGTGTACTTGGCAGCGAGCAAGCCAAGCAGGCCGACGGCGAGAATGCTTGGCAGGATGGCGGCGGTCATGCGCAGGCCATCGACGAAGGTTTCGCGCAGCGCCGAGCCCAGCGACGGCGCGTTGCTGGCTTGCTGCATACCGGCGCGCCAGGCGCTGCCCAGGCGGCTTTCACCGGGTTGCAGCTGCGCCTCGGGCGTGGACTCGGACGGCAGGCGCGACAGCGGGTAGATGCGCGCGCTGATCGCGGTGACGGCGAAGGTCACCGCCATGGCGCTCCAGAAATACAGGTTCCACTGGCCCATCAGGCCCAGGGTCTTGGCGATGATCACCATGAACGGCGCCGACACGGTGGAGAACCCGGTGGCGATGATCGCCGCTTCACGCACGCTGTAATGGCCTTGCTGGTACATGCGGTCGGTGATCAACAGGCCCACCGAGTAGCTGCCGACGAAGGACGCCACGGCATCGATGGCCGACTTGCCCGGCGTGCGCCAGATCGGCCGCATCACCGGCTGCATCAGCACGCCGATCAGCTCCAGCAGGCCGAAGCCGATCAGGAACACCAGGGCCAGCGAACCCAGCGGCACGATCAGCGCCAGACTGAGCACCAGCTTCTCGAACAGGAACGGCAGCATGTCCGGCTGGTACAGCGCCTGCGGGCCGAGCTGCAGCAGGTAAGCGGCGCCGATCAGCAGGCCAAACACCTTGAGCACGCTGAATACCGTGTGGGTCAGGCTGCGCCGCCAACTGCCGTCGAGCCAGGGCGCCAGCGCGCCGTAGAGCATGAACAGCAGCGCCACGCCGATCACCAATGGTCGCGCATGCAGTTGCAGGGCGCTGGCAGCGTGGTCGAGGAGGATGGTCGAGCGCCCGGCGATCTCGAACGGCACGAAGAACAGCAGCAGGCCGATCAGGCTGTAACCCAGCAGGCGCGCCAGGGCGCGCGGGCGCGATACGCCGCCGCTCAAGGACAGGGACTCAGACATGACGCGGCTCCTGGCCACGGCGGGCGGTGATGAACATCGGTGTTTCCTCGTAATTGTTGTTGTGCGGGAAGGCGTCGGGCTCAGAGGCTGAGCAGATGAATAAGCCGCGCAGCCACCTTGGCGGTGCGGTTGTCGATGTCGTATTCGGGGTTGAGCTCGGCCAGGTCGGCCAGGCGCAGCTTGCCGCTGGCCTTGAGCCGTTCGAGCAGCGGCTCCAGCAGCTCCAGGCGCACGCCACGGGCGGCTGGCGCGCTGACGCCTGGCGCTTCGCAGGCCGGCAGCACGTCGATGTCGATGGTCAGGTAGAGCGCGTCGCACTCGGCGACGAAGGCGTCCAGCTCAGCACCGATGGCATCGAGTGTCGACTCGCGAATCTGGTGATCCTCACGCACCAGCACGTTCAGCTCGGCGGCGCGGGCGAACAGCGCGCGGGTGTTGCTGGCGCGGCTGACGCCGAGGCAGGCGTAGCGGAACGGCCAGCCGCGTGCGGCACACTGCTCGGCGATCTGCGCGAAGGGCGTGCCGGAGGAATGCACATGGGCCGGGTCGCGCAGGTCGAAATGGGCGTCGAAATTGATGATGCCGATCTTCGGGGCGGCCTGGCCACTGAGATGCTCGGCCAGCCCGGACCAGCTGCCGAAGGCCACTTCATGACCGCCGCCGATCACCAGCGGCAGATGCCCGGCGTCCAGCAGCGCACAGACGTTATGACCGAGGCGGGCCTGCGCCGCTTCCAGATCGCCATCCTCGCAGGTGACGTCACCCGCATCGTAGGCCGGCGCCTGTCGGTGCCAGGCCAGATTGGCCAGGGCCTTGCGCACGCTTTGTGGCGCAGCGGCGGCACCGACGCGACCCTGGTTGCGGCGCACACCTTCGTCGCAGGCAAAACCCAGCAAAGCCAGGCCCGGCTGGCTGTCTTCGGTAAGCGAGCGAATGCGCTGGTGCCAGCGTGCGCTATCGGCTTCCGGGTCGGTTCGACCGCTCCAGGCGGCCATCGAGTGACGATCAGCGGGCATAGGTCACGACTCCATTGAACACGCGCTGGCGCAAACGTCCGGCCTGCACCGCGTAGGCCAGTTCGGCCGGTTGCCGGATATCCCACAGGCACAGATCCGCCGGCGCGCCGACGGCGATGCGGCCGAGGTCGTGCAGGCCGAGGGCGCGGGCGCCGTGGGCGGTCATGCCGGCCAGGGCTTCGCGTGGGGTGAGACGAAACAGGGTGCAGGCCAGGTTGGCCATCAGCGTGGGCATGCAGATCGGCGAGGTGCCGGGGTTGGCATCGCTGGCCACCGCCATCGGTACGCCGTACTGGCGCAATAGCGCGATGGGCGGCAACTGGGTTTCGCGCAGCACGTGGAAGGCACCGGGCAGCAGCACGGCAACGGTGCCGGCCTCGGCCATGGCGCGCACGCCAGCCTCGTCGAGGTATTCGATATGGTCGGCGGACAGCGCACCGTAACGTGCGGCCAGGGCACTGCCGCCGAGGTTGGACAGTTGCTCGGCATGCGCCTTGATCGCCAGGCCATGGGCGCGGGCTGCCTGGAACACGCGTTCGCACTGCGCCGGGGAAAAGCCGATGCCCTCGCAGAATACGTCCACCGCATCGGCCAACCGCTCACGGGCAGCGGCCGGGATCATCTCGTCGCAGACCAGGCTCACGTAGTCGTCAGCGCGGCCGGCGTATTCCGGCGGCAAGGCATGGGCACCGAGCAGCGTGGTCAGCACCCGTACCGGACGCAGTTCGCCGAGACGGCGGGCCACGCGCAGCATCTTCAACTCACTTTCGACGGTCAGACCGTAACCGGACTTGATCTCCAGCGTGGTCACACCATCGGCCAGCAGCGCATCGAGACGCGGCAGGCTGGCGGCGATCAGTTCGTCCTCGCTCGCTGTACGAGTGGCGCGCACGCTGCTGAGAATGCCGCCACCGTTGCGGGCGATGGTTTCGTAGCTGACACCTTCCAGGCGCTGCTCGAACTCTCCAGCGCGGTTGCCGGCATAGACCAGATGGGTGTGGCAGTCGACCAGGCCTGGGGTCATCACGCCGCCGCTCCCCACCTCGACTGCACCTTGAGCCAGCGCCTCGTCGAAGGTGCGCGACGGCCACAGACCGGCAATGCGACCGTCCTCGACCAGCACGTTCATCGCCTCGTCCAGCTGCGCCAGGCCATCGAAGACCTGCACATCGCGCCAGAGCTGTTTCGAGGTGGAATGCATCGGCATGGGATTCTCCCGGCTTGTTTTGTATATACAATATGAGTGGATCGAATCGGCGTCAAGCCGGGAGCAACAGCCTGACCTTATGATCACAAGACCAGACAAGGCATGTGCAGTACGGCTTGATACCCTGAATAGAGCGTTACCGGCCTCTGTCTGGAGACATCTTCGCCGACCTTGCGATCGGAACCGTTTGTCGCCCAGCCACTATGTATATACATTTGGAGAGATCATGCCCTGCACCCTGCTCGACCCCGCAACTGCCCGCGCAATGCCCTGGAAGAACGGTGGCGGCTCCACCGTGGAATTGGCCATCTCGCCAGTGGGTGCCGGCCTGGAGGATTTCGCCTGGCGCATCAGCACTGCGCAGGTGGCGGTGGATGGTGCCTTTTCCAGCTTCCCGGACATCGACCGCAGCCTGGCCGTGCTCGCCGGTAACGGCGTGTGCCTGCACCGCGCCGACGGGCAGCGCGAAATGCTGCTCAGCGGTGGCGCCATAGCGGTGTTCGGCGGCGAAGAGGCGATCAGCGCCCATCTGCTGGACGGCCCGATCACCGACCTCAATCTGATGACCCGACGAGGCCACTGGACGCATCAGGTGCAGTTGCTGAAATGGCAGGGAACCCGAAGGCTGGAGAACGATGCGGCGGTGATGCTGCTGCTGTGGAATGGGGGCCAGACCGCAGTCGACGTGAATGCTGGCGGCGCGATGCACCCGCTAACGGCGGGCAATGGCCTGCTGATCGAGAACGAACCCGGCCAATTACACCTGCACGCACACCGCCCCGCCCTTCTCTACGTGGCCTGGCTGAACCCGTGCGCACACTGAAATAAAAAGCCCCGGCGCGCGGGCCGGGGCTCATTTGTGCGCGGTAGCGTGATCAGAACTGCGCAGCATCCAGCAGATACAGCGATTCGCTACCGGCCTTGACCGACGCACTCAGCGAGTGAATGCGCGGCAGCAAGCGGGCGAAGTAGAAGCGCGCGGTACCCAGCTTGCTGGCGTAGAAATCGTCCTGATCTTCCTTGCCCAACGCTGCCCGAGCCATCAACGCCCACATATAGGCATAGGCGGTGTAGCCGAACACGTGCAGGTACTCCACCGAGGCCGCACCGATTTCGTTGGGGTTGCCCTTGGCACGGTCCAGTACCCAGGCGGTCAGCTCGTCGAGGTTGTGCACGGCAGCTGCCAGCGGCTTGGTGAACTCGGCGAGGTTGGCGTCAGCCGAAGCGACGAAGGCCTTGATCTCGTCGGCCAGGTGCTTGTAGAAGCTGCCGCCGCTGCCAACGATCTTGCGCCCCATCAGGTCCAGCGACTGGATGCCGTTGGTGCCTTCGTAGATCTGGGTGATGCGGCAATCCCGAACAAGCTGCTCCTGGCCCCACTCGCGGATGAAGCCGTGGCCGCCGAAGATCTGCTGGCCATGCACGGTGGTTTCCAGCGCCATGTCGGTGAGGAAGGCCTTGGCCACCGGGGTCAGCAGCGCCACCAGCTCGTCGGCACGCTTGGCGGTGTCCTTGTCCTCGCTGTACTTGGCAGTGTCGAGCTGCATGGCGACGTAGCTGGAGAAGGCGCGACCACCCTCGTTCAGCGCTTTCATGGTCAGCAGCATACGGCGCACGTCCGGGTGCACGATGATCGGGTCGGCGGCTTTGTCCTTGGCCACCGGGCCGGTCGGCGCGCGGCTCTGGATACGCTCGCGGGCGTACTCGATGGCGCTCTGGTAGCTGCGCTCGCCCAGGGCCAGGCCCTGGATGCCAACGCCCAGGCGCTCGTAGTTCATCATGGTGAACATGGCGTTGAGGCCCTTGTTCACTTCGCCAACCAGATAGCCGATGGCGCCGTCGAAGTTCATCACGCAGGTGGCCGAAGCCTTGATGCCCATCTTGTGCTCGATGGAGCCGCAGCCCAGAGCATTGTTCTCGCCCAGCGAGCCGTCGGCATTGACCATGACCTTGGGTACGATGAACAGCGAGATACCTTTCGGGCCAGCCGGCGCGTCGGGCAGCTTGGCCAGCACCAGGTGGATGATGTTCTCGGTCAGGTCGTGCTCGCCACCGGTGATGAAGATCTTGGTGCCGCTGATCTTGTAACTGCCATCGGCCTGGGGTTCGGCCTTGGTGCGGATGATGCCCAGATCGGTGCCGGCATGCGGTTCGGTCAGGCACATGGAGCCGGCCCAGACGCCGGCGTACATGTTCGGCAGGTACTGCGCCTTCAGCTCTTCGCTGGCGTGGTTGAGGATCGACAGGCAGGCGCCGGCGGTCAGCATCGGGTACAGGCCGAAGGACAGGTTGGCCGAGTTGACCATTTCCTCGACCTGGGCGCCGATCACCTTGGGCATGCCCATACCGCCGAACTCCGGCGAACCACCAACACCGACCCAGCCACCCTCGGCGTAGGTCTGGTAGGCCTCGGGGAAGCCGGCCGGGGTTTTCACCGCGCCGTTGTCCCAGGAGCAGCCTTCTTCGTCACCGCTGCGGTTCAGCGGGGCGATGCTGCCCGCCGTGACTTTGCCAGCTTCTTCCAGGATGGCACTGGCGGTCTCGGCATCGACCACCTCGGCCAGGGCCGGCAGCTCGGCCCAGAGCTTGGAGACTTCGAATACTTCATTGAGCACGAAGCGCATGTCGCGCAGGGGGGCTTTGTAATCGGCCATGACACATCCTCGAAAACGGACTTACGTGAGAGGGCCGAGTTTACTTGAACAACTTTATAGACACATAGGGTCTTGTTGTGACCAGCAGTTCACAGGCGGTCACTAACTATCTGATTGACTGAGGGCAAGGAAAACCCCTGCTGACCGCTCGTCTGCCAGCGCAGCTATTCGCGCCCGGCGGTCAGTTTCACAGCTCCGCGACGCTGGCCAGCGCTACGGATGCAATTGCGCCCGGCGGCCTTGGCGCTGTACAGCGCCTTGTCCGCCTCCTTGATGACCTCCTGCAGCGTGCGTTGCTCGACCTGACGCTCGGCGACGCCCATGCTCACGGCCACCGACACCTCGCTGGCGGCCTTGCCGGCCCGGCACTACTTGCCTTCGCGGTCATTACGCGGGCGGCGTTGCGGATCACGCAGTTGCATGCGGTACTGCTCGATGGCCAGATGCACTGCCTCGATGTGCGGCAGGGATTGCTCCACGCTCTTGCCGGGAAACAGCAAGGTGAACTCCTCACCGCCATAACGGTAAGCCTTGCCGCCACCGCACTATGCTGATCATCACCTGCAACGCGTTGGCCAGGATGAACACCAGCGGCAACATCCACAGCAGACCGCACAGCCCCACTAATTGCGCCGCGTGCAGTGGCCTGGGCTTGCAGATAGACCAATTGCGCCAGGTTCATTCAGGCACCATGCAGCGACGGCCAGTGAATCTGTGCCAGCCAGTCGGGGATACCCTGTAGATAACGCCGCGCCAGACCAAAGGCCAGCGCGCTGACTGCCAGCAGCACCAAGGCGCGGGCGAACATGTCCTGCGCCAGGTGCGTGCGCTCCTCCCAGCAGCCGTAGAGGGCATAGAACAGTGGTAGCAACAGATAGATCAGGTGAAAGACCAGCGCCGCATCACCGCGTCTCTGGCCATTGCCTGGGAAGTGATCGACCTGGATATCCAGCAGAAAGTAGCCGACATACAGCGCCAGCAGCAGAAACACCTCGCGCTGATGCCATAGGCCAGACAGAAGGAGCCGCCAAGCAGCAACAGCAGCGTCGGCAATACATTAAACAGGGAGAGGAAGAACTCGCTCAGCACTGGCAGCAGAGCAGCCACTATCCCACCAGCCAGCAAAGGCTGCGACGTGAAGAAGTGACTGAGGCGCAGATTGGCCGGACGGTTCACGCTGGCATCCCGGGCGGAAGACGCAGTCATTCTGCCTGCTTCGATTCCTGAAAACAGCGACAGAATGCGACATTCGCTGCAATGCGAAGTGCGAAAACGACAACGCCGCCCCAAAGGGCGGCGCTGTCGTGCTACCGATGAAGGACTCAGAAGCCCAGAGCGAAATGCTCTTCATCCATCTCCATCAGGTTGCTGGCGCCCGACAGCATGGCTTCGACGTGCGCGCGGGTACGCGGCAGGATGCGCGCGTAGTAGAAGCGGGCAGTCTGCAACTTGGCCTTGTAGAAAGCCTCGTCATCAGTACCGGCAGCCAGCTTCTCGGCAGCCAGGCGCGCCATGTCGGCCCAGAAGTAGGCCAGGCAGGCGTAGCCGGAGTACATCAGGTAGTCCACGGAGGCGGCACCAACTTCCTCGCGATCTTTCATCGCGGCCATGCCGATCTTCATGGTGATGTCGCCCCACTCCTTGTTCAGCTTGGCCAGCGGCTCGACGAATTCCTTGACGGAGTCGTTGCCCTCGTTGGCCTGGCAGAACTTGTGGACGATCTTGGTGAAGTTTTTCAGCGCGCCGCCCTGAGTCATCAGCACCTTGCGGCCCAGCAGGTCGAGCGCCTGAACGCCGGTGGTGCCTTCGTACATCATGGAGATGCGGCAGTCACGCAGGTTCTGCTCCATGCCCCACTCGCTGATGAAGCCGTGGCCACCATAGATCTGCATGCCGTGAGAAGCGGACTCGAAGCCCACTTCGGTCATGAAGGCCTTGGCGATCGGGGTCAGGAAAGCCAGCAGTTCGTCGGCAGCTTTCTTCTCTTCTTCGTCCTGGCTGTGCTGAACGATGTCCACCTGCTTGGCGGTGAAGTAGACCATGGCGCGGTTGCCTTCGGCGAACGCCTTCATGGTCAGCAGCATGCGGCGTACGTCCGGGTGCACGATGATCGGGTCAGCGGCTTTTTCCGGCGCTTTCGGGCCAGTCAGCGAACGCATCTGCAGACGCTCGCGAGCGTACTTGATGCCACCCTGGAAGCCGACTTCGGCGTGGGCCAGGCCTTGCAGCGCGGTACCCAGGCGAGCGGTGTTCATGAAGGTGAACATGCAGTTCAGGCCCTTGTTGGCCGGGCCAATCAGGTAGCCAGTGGCGCCGTCGAAGTTCATCACGCAGGTGGCGTTACCGTGGATGCCCATCTTGTGCTCGATGGAGCCACAGGAAACGGCGTTGCGCTCGCCTACGCCGCCTTCGGCGTTCGGCAGGAACTTCGGCACGATGAACAGCGAGATACCCTTGGTACCGGCCGGCGCATCGGGCAGACGGGCCAGAACGATATGGACGATGTTCTCGGCCATGTCGTGCTCACCCGCGGAGATGAAGATCTTGGTACCGGAGACTTTGTAGCTGCCGTCGGCCTGCGGTTCGGCCTTGGTGCGCAGCATGCCCAGGTCGGTACCGCAATGCGGCTCGGTCAGGCACATGGTGCCGGTCCACTCGCCGGAAACCAGTTTGGTCAGGTAGGTGTGCTTCTGCTCGTCGGTGCCGTGAGCGCTCAGGGTGTTCATCGCGCCGTGGGAGAGGCCCGGGTACATACCCCAGGACCAGTTGGCCGAACCGACCATCTCGCTGACAGCCAGACCGAGCGACTCAGGCAGACCTTGGCCGCCATGCTCGACGTCATGGGCCAGGCTCGGCCAGCCGCCTTCAACGAACTGCTGATAGGCCTCTTTGAAGCCAGTCGGGGTTTTCACACCGGATTCGCTCCAGGTGCAGCCCTCGATGTCACCCACACGGTTCAGCGGAGCCAGAACCTGCTCGCAGAACTTGGCGCCTTCTTCGAGGATGGCGTCGACCATGTCCGGCGTGGCGTCCTGGCAGCCTGGCAGGCTCTGGTAGTGAGCTTCATAGCCCAGCAGCTCGTCACGAACGAAACGAATGTCACGCAAGGGGGCCTTGTAGTCAGGCATAACGGTAAACCTCTGCGGTGGATTCCTAGTAGTTGGGGTGACCGGCTTTGGCGGTCGCTTTCGGGATCACTCCCGGCTGCCTGGCCACGGGGCTGCGGCCGAAGCAATCAAACAGGCGTTTGAAACATACGTTTACGCCACCCCCTTGTCAAGCGCTGCCAATCGTCCGGCTACGCGACCAGATCGATGCGCGATTCAGGCGCTGGCAGTTCGCCCATGCGCCGATACAGATCAAGACCAGGCGCTGGCGGCAATGCCTGCTGCGACTGCTCGGCGGGCTGGTCTTCAGCCTCACGCGCCTCGTCGCGGGCTTTACGCTCCTCGACGACGGTGGTGGCGGCTTCTCGCCGCTGCTCGGCCAGTTCGACCCGCGCCTGCGCCGCCTGCGCCTGGGCCAGGGCGGCGACGCGCAGATCCTGCGGGGAAGGCTCAACGGGGGCGAGCGCCGCGCGCAGGACGATCTCCATCTTGCGCAACGTGGCGGCGGGATCATTGGGAACGAGAGCCGTGTCGATGCTGACTTCGCCGGAAACGGCATAGCGCTGCCCGTCCGGGCCGCGTTTGAAACTGTATGTCGGCGCACCGGCGTACTGGCCACCTACGGCAGCGTGCGCCTGTTCGTGAGTACGCACTTCGCGGTCACGCTGCGCCAGCTCGGTGATTTCCAGTTGCTGCTGGCGCTGCTCCCGAGGGCTGGGTTCGGATTTGTCAGCGCCTGTTGCTGCGCTATCGCGATCAGCCTCTTCGCGTCCGGAGGCTGGTGAGTCGGCCTGCTGTTCCTGCTGCGCCGCTAAGGGTGCCTGGTCGGCACGGGCAATGTCAGGAGAAACTTCGGGCGACAGTGGCCTGGCCGAACTGACGGACGGCGCGAGGAGGAAAGGTGGCAGGCTGCTGCCAATCTGCATGAGCGCCCTCCTGCCCCCTTGCCGGCAGCGAGGGCGGCCGGGGTAGAACTGCTTACGCGCGGGTATCGATCAGCGTACCCAACACCTCATCGGCGGTGTCAACGACGCGCGCATTGGCACGCACTTCGTTTTCAGCGGCACGCAATGTCACCAGGCTTTCGGTCAGGTCGGGACGGCTACGCTCGGCAACCTGCGAGCTGGGGTTGACCTGATTTTGTGGCGGGGTCTGCGTCGCCTGCTGCGCCGGATTGACGGTATTGCTGGCAATATCGGCAGCAGCCTGATCGGCACGGCGTTGGCCGGACTGGATACCGTTCAGACCCGACCGGAATGCGTTGGCAGAGATTTCCATCGGCAACCCCCTGAGGGCTGTAGAACCTAGACAATCCTATTGAAGCAGAAACCGGCTAAAAAACGTACAGGCAAAAGGCTATGGTCCGTTTACTGTTTATTACCAGTCTGCCAGTAACTCGAGATTCAGGTGCGCCGCCACGGCGGCTGCGTTCGCCTGGGCCAGGTGCGGCACACGCCCCAGGCAGGGCGCCGGCAGGCGCTCGCAGAGCGTGGCGAGATTCTCTTCCAGGCGGGCGGTTTTCGGCTCGACGATATTGGCCACCCAGCCGGCCAGTGGCAACCCGTCACGCGCGATGGTTTCAGCACTCAGCAGCGCGTGATTGATACACCCCAGGCGTACGCCCACCACCAGAATCACCGGCAGGCCGAGGGCAATGGCCAGATCCGAGAGGTTTTCCTCACCGGCCAGGGGCACGCGCCAGCCACCGGCGCCTTCCACCAGCGAGAAGTCCGCCCCCTTGGCCAGAATCGTCTGCACCGCCGGCAAGAGGCTGGCGACATCCAGCCTGACACCCGCCTCACGGGCCGCCAGATGTGGCGCAATGGCCGGCGCGAAGGCAAATGGGTTGACCTCTTCATAGCGCAGCGGCAACGAACACTGGGCGAGCAAAGCCAGCGCGTCGTCGTTGCGCAAACCGTCGGCGGTGCGTCTGCAACCGGAAGCGACCGGCTTGGCCGCGGCGGTGCTCAGACCCTGCTGGCGCGCCGCATGGAGTAGGCCAGCGGCAATAGTGGTCTTGCCGATTTCGGTATCCGTTCCGGTGACGAAGTAGGCTTGGGTCATCTGATATTCCCGTAGGAGCGAGCTCTGCTCGCGAAGCGTGTTGGCGAGCGAGGCTGTTTCTATGAAGGTTTCTGCAGCACGCCGTACACCACCTGATAGGTCGCCGGCAGCCCTTGTGCCTGACGAAAACACTCGTAAGCCTCGATCAGCGCACGAATGCGTGAGCGCCCGGTCAATCCGCCCGGTCGCCCCGGGTTGAGGTTGTGTGCGCCGAGTTCCTTCAGCGACGTGGTCAGGCTGCGTAGATCGGGAAAATGCAGCACCTCAGCCTCGCGCTGCAGCGTCAATACCTGCAAGCCACTGGCCGCGCACAGCTGCTGGTAATCCTCGAAGCGGCGAAAACGATTGACGTGGACGAAACCATCGACCGCCAGCCAACTGTCACGCAGCTCCTGCAGGGTTCCGACGCAGAGACTGGTGAACGCCAGCACCCCGCCGGGACGCAATACCCGCTGCGCTTCACTCAGCACCCGCGGGAAATCGCCGCACCATTGCAGCGCCAAACTGGAGAACAACAGGTCGACGCTGGCGTCGTGCAACGGCAGGGCTTCGGCATCGCCGGCGATAAAGTGCGCAGCGCCGCCCTGCGGCCTGGCATGGCGCAGCATACCCTCGGCGATATCCAGCGCCAGCCCTTCGCCCTGCGCATAACGCCCGGCCAGGACACGGGTGAAGTGGCCCGTGCCGCAGCCCAGGTCCAGCCAGCGCTGCACCGGCAATTCGGCCGGCACGCGCGCCAGCAACTGCGTACCAACACTGCGCTGCAGCTCGGCCACCGCGTCATAGCTGGCTGCCGCGCGGGAAAAGGAAGCGGCGACCTGACGCTTGTCCGGCAGCGCATAGGGTGCGCCGTGCGCAGCAGAAGACGGACACGCACACATCTCAGGCATCACAGGCCTCGCGGATAAAATCGAGCATCAGGGCCGCCAACACATCGGCCTGTTCAAGCACGAAGGCATGACCGCAGTCCTCCAGCACATCCACCTCACCTGCTGGCAGCAGCGCCAGCAGCTCAGAGGCAACGGCGGCCGGCACCAGCGCGTCCTGTTCGGCCAGCAGGTGCAGTTGTGGCCCGCTGAACGCCGTCAGCGTCGCGCGGTTGTCCAGGCTGGCCAGCAGGCGCAGCCCGGCCAGCAAGGCCGGCTCGTCGCCGGTCACCAGATGGCCTTGCAGCTGTCGTGACAGGGCGCGCACATCAGCACCACCCTGGGCGCAGAGCATGGCGAAACGCTTGAGCGTGGCGCTGCCGTTGTGCTGACAGCCTTCATGGAAGGCGGCATGGGTCTGCGCCGACATCGCCGTCGGCCAGGCATCACTGGCAACGAAGCAGGCATTGCTTGCCAGGCTGATCAGGCCACGACAACGCGCGCCGCGCCGCGCCGCCAGGGCAGCAGCCAACATGCCACCCAGCGACCAGCCGGCCAGCCAGCAATCCAGCGGCAGGCGTGTATCCAGCTCGTCGAGCCAGTCAGCAACGGCGGCACTGTTCAGACGTGGCAGGGGCGGCACCTGTACGTTCAGCTCAGCCCCCAGGGCCTCGGCCAATGGCTGCAACACGGCGCCATCCAGGCCCCAGCCTGGCAGCAGTATCAACGTCTCACGCATCGGCGCGTACCTGCGGCCAGCACTCGGCAAGCGCTTCGAGCAGCAGCTCAAGCTGTGCATCGCTGTGCGCGGCAGACAGCGTCACACGTAACCGCGCGCTGCCAGCCGGCACGGTGGGCGGACGGATGGCACCAACCAGCAGGCCGCGCGCCTTGAGCAACGCTGACAGCTTGAGCGCACGCGCGCTGTCACCGACCAGAATCGGCTGAATCGGCGTGGGGCTGTCCATCAGGCTCAGGCCGATTTCAGCGGCGCACTGCCGAAAGCGGGCGATCAACCGCTGCAGGTGTTCACGGCGCCAGTGTTCGCTGCGCAGCAGCTCCAGGCTCTTCAACGTGGCGCAGGCCACGGCAGGCGGCTGACTGGTGGTGTAGATGTAGGGCCGGGCGAACTGGGTCAGCGTTTCGATCAACGCCTCGCTGCCGGCGACGAAGGCGCCAGCGGTGCCAAAGGCCTTGCCCAGGGTGCCGACCAGCACCTGCACGTCATCCTGGCCCAGACCGAAGTGCTCGACGATACCGCCGCCCGTGGCGCCCAGCGGGCCAAAACCGTGAGCATCGTCGACCATCACCCAGGCCTGCGCGGCACGCGCCTCGGCGCACAGGGCCGGTAGATCGGCCAGGTCGCCGTCCATGCTGAACACACCATCAGTGACCACCAGGCAGTTGCCAGTGACCTTGCGCAGGCGATTGACCAGGCTCACCGCATCGTTGTGCAGGTAGCGAGAGAAACGCGCTCCCGAGAGCAGCCCGGCATCGAGCAGCGAAGCATGGTTGAGGCGATCCTGCAGCACACTGTCGCCCTGCCCGACCAGCGCGGTGACCACCGCCAGGTTGGCCATGTAACCGGTGGAGAACAACAGTGCACGCGGCCGACCGGTAAAGGCAGCCAATGCTTCTTCCAGCTCGTGATGCGGGGTACAGTGGCCGATCACCAGATGCGAGGCACCACCGCCGACGCCCCATTTTTCCGCGCCCTGCTGCAGCGCAGCGATGACGTCGGGGTGATTGGCCAGACCGAGATAGTCATTGGAGCAAAAGGCCAACAGGTGCTGACCGTCCACCTGCACCAGCGGCCCCTGCGGGCTCTGCAGCAACGGCCGCTGGCGGAACAGGTCGGCGGCCTGGCGCTCGGCCAGGCGGGCGGATAAATCGAAAGGCATATGCATACCCTATAGGAGCCGGCTGTGCCGGCGATTAGCGGCAGTCGCAATCGCCAGCAAGCTGGCTCCTACATAAACAGCGGTTTAGGCCGAAGCGGCGTTGTAGAACAGCTGGGAATCGCGCTGCTCGATCAGCGCCTGCTCGATGGCCGCCTGGTGCACCTCGTCGGCATGCTCCTCACGCTCTTGCGGCTTGATGCCGAGGCGCTTGAACAGGGCCATGTCCTTGTCCGCCTGCGGGTTGGCGGTGGTCAGCAACTTCTCGCCGTAGAAGATCGAGTTGGCGCCGGCCATGAAGGCCAGGGCCTGCATCTGCTCGTTCATCTGCTCGCGACCGGCGGACAGGCGCACGTGGGATTTCGGCATCATGATCCGCGCCACGGCCAGGGTGCGGATGAAGTCGAAGGGGTCGACGTCCTTCTCCTCGGCCAGCGGCGTGCCCTTGACCTTGACCAGCATGTTGATCGGCACCGATTCCGGGTGTTCCGGCAGGTTGGCCAACTGGATCAGCAGCCCGGCGCGATCATCCACCGATTCGCCCATGCCGAGGATGCCGCCGGAGCAGATTTTCATCCCCGCCTCGCGCACGTAGGCCAGGGTTTGCAGGCGCTCGCCGTAGGTGCGGGTGGTGATGATGTTGCCGTAGAACTCCGGCGAGGTATCGAGGTTGTGGTTGTAGTAGTCCAGCCCCGCTTCGGCCAGCGCCTGGGTCTGCTCCTGGTCGAGGCGACCGAGGGTCATGCAGGTCTCCAGGCCGAGCTTCTTCACGCCTTTGACCATTTCCAGCACGTAGGGCATGTCCTTGGCCGATGGGTGCTTCCACGCCGCGCCCATGCAGAAACGGGTGGAGCCGATGGCCTTGGCCTCGGCGGCCGCCTCCAGCACCTTCTGCACTTCCATCAGCTTTTCCTTGTCCAGGCCGGTGTTGTAGTGGCCGGACTGCGGGCAGTACTTGCAGTCTTCCGGGCAGGCGCCGGTCTTGATCGACAGCAGGGTCGAGACCTGCACGCGGTTCGGGTCGAAGTGCTGGCGATGGACGCTCTGCGCCTGGAACAGCAGGTCGTTGAAAGGCTGCTCGAACAGCGCGCGAACCTCGGCGAGGCTCCAGTCGTGGCGGGTGGTGATTTCGGCGGTTGCGCTCATCTGAGAAGTCCTTCGACGCTTGGTGGCATCTGTTGTCAGGCCCACACGGGGCATTCAGGCTTTGGCCATCATAAGTGGCGATTGGATGCTGTCAACCACGACAAAGACACAGGTTTACATATGATCAAATAATAACCAATAGAACTTATGTCATGGCATAAGGCCCAATGCTTACCCCTCCCACAGGATGTTCTGCATGCAGGTTGAAGGTTTTTTTGAAGGACTCGGCGAAGCGCTGGGTCGCGCCATCCGTTTCATCGTCGACATGTTGTCCGGCGCGCTAGGCGCCATGGCCGATGCCATCGACGACTTTCTCCAGGGTATGGCCAGGGCCATTGGCATGGACGTGTCGATCTTCAGCATCATCCTGCTGATCATCGGTCTGCTGTTCTTGTTCGGCGGCGCTCGTTCACTGCTGCGCGGCTCGATCATCGGCGGGGTGATCTGGCTGTTTCTCGGCCTGATCGTCATGGGCTGGCTCATCCGCTGACGCGAACTACACTTCTGGCACCACCGCTCATGGATGAGCCGCGATGCCATTGTTCGACCCAACCCTTCTGCAACGCCTCCCCTGGCTGCGACCGCGCCGCCATTGCCAGCTTTGCGACGAAACCACCGATCACCCCACGCACGTGGTCTGCACGGCCTGCGAGGCCGAGTTGCCGTGGCTCGGTGCGCACTGCCAGATCTGTGCGGTGCCATTGCCGGCCCACGGCATGATCTGCGGCGCCTGCCAGAACAAGCCGCCAAGTTTCAGCCGTGTGGAAGCGCCCTGGCGCTATGCCTTTCCCGTCGACAATCTGATCACCCGCTTCAAGCACCAGGCGCAATGGCCGCACGGTCGTCTGCTCGCCGAACTGCTGGCTGAACACCTTAGCCATGCCTATGACGAAGGCCTGCCACGACCACAGGCGCTGCTGCCGGTGCCGCTGGCCCGCAAGCGCCAGCGACGACGCGGCTTCAATCAGGCACAGATGCTCGCCGACTGGCTGGGCGCCAGCCTCCACCTGCCGGTGCAACAAGACTGGCTCCAGCGCCGCGTCGATACACCCGCACAGCAAGGGCTGGATGCCGCAACGCGCAAGCGCAATCTGCGTCAGGCCTTCAGCCTGGAACTGCAAGCCAAGGTCGCCGGCGCTCATCTGGCGCTGGTCGACGACGTGCTCACCACCGGCGCCACGGCGGGCGTGCTCGCCCACCTGCTGCGTCGCGCGGGCGCACTGCGCGTCGATGTGTATTGCCTGGCACGCACGCCACGACCGGGCGATGGCTGACTTGACGCGCCAGGCGCAGTCACGCACCTTGCCCGACATTCTCCCTGGCCACGCCTGAACCATGTCGCAGCTCGATTCCATTGCCCAATTGCTCAGCCGCCGCCCGAAACGCCTGGCGCTGCTCGAGCAGATCGCCGAACAAGGCTCCATCACCCGCGCCGCCAAGGCCGCCGGACTGAGCTACAAGGCCGCCTGGGACGCCATCGATGAGCTGAACAACCTCTCAGAGCAGCCACTGGTCAGCCGCAATGTCGGCGGCAAAGGTGGCGGTGGCGCACGCCTGACACCCGCTGGCGAGCGCCTGCTGGCACTGCAACAACGCCTGCAGGCGCTGCAGGTGCAACTGCTGCAGGCCGCCGGTGACGACGCCGACCTGGCGCTGCTCGGCCGCCTGATGCTGCGCACCAGCGCGCGTAACCAACTGACCGGCCGTGTCCGCGCGATTCACCCCCACGGGCACAACGATCTGATCGACATCGAACTACCAGGCGGCAGCCACCTGCAGGCGCAGATCACCCATGACAGCACGGAAAACCTGCAATTGAGCGAAGGCAGCAGCGTGGTCGCGCTGATCAAAGCAGGCTGGCTGGAATTGCAACCGCTACAGGCTCCCCGCACAGCACAGCACAACGCACTCGAAGGCCATATCGAACAGATTCTGCCGGCCAACGATGGCCCCAGCGAAGTACGCGTGAGCCTGAGCAACGGCCAGACCCTGTGCGCATCAATCGAACCCGAGCGCCTGGCAGCCCTGAGGCTGACGGTGGGCGATCCGGTGCGTGCGCAGTTCACTGCCAGTCAGGTGCTGCTCGGTACGCAACTGTAGGGCGGGTACAACCCGCCAGCACCGTAGCCCAATGAAATCCGGGAAGTTCGCATAGGCGTGCCCCGGATTTCATCCGGACTACAAGGCTACAGGGCGAATGCAGCCGCCAGTCATTTCAACGGCGGGTTGCACCCGCCCTACGGCAAGCGCATCCGCCAGGTACACTGGGCGCCCACTCACACGGAGCCGCTCATGAGCCATCCTTTTTCCACCCTCACCCCGGATCTGGTGCTCGATGCCGTGGAGAGCCTTGGCTATCTCAGCGACGCCCGCGTATTGGCACTCAACAGCTACGAGAACCGCGTCTATCAAGTCGGTATCGAGAATGAAACGCCGCTGATCGCCAAGTTCTATCGCCCGGACCGCTGGAGCGATGCGGCGATCCGCGAGGAGCATAGTTTCAGCGCCGAGCTGGCCGAACACGAGGTCCCGGTGGTGGCGCCACTGGCGCGCGATGGCGAGACGCTGTTCGAGCACGGTGGCTTCCGCTTCGCCCTGTTCCCGCGCCGGGGTGGCCGGGCGCCGGAGCCGGGCAACCTCGACCAACTGTACCGCCTCGGCCAGTTGCTCGGACGCATGCACGCCATCGGTGCCAGCCGTCCGTTCGCACACCGCGAAAGCCTGACTGTGGACAACTTTGGCCACGCCGCCCTGGCCTCGCTGCTCGACGGCGGCTTCGTGCCGCGCAGCCTGCTGCCTGCCTACGAGTCGGTCGCTCGCGATCTGCTCGCGCGCCTGGATGAATTGTTCAGCCGCGTGCGCTACTCGCCGATTCGCCTGCACGGCGACTGCCACCCGGGCAACCTGCTGCACCGCGATGATGCCTTCCATATGGTCGACCTCGACGACTGCCGCATGGGCCCGGCGGTACAGGATCTGTGGATGATGCTGGCCGGCGAGCGTCATGAACGCCTCGGTCAGTTGGCCGAACTGGTCGACGGTTATCAGGAATTCCATGACTTCGCCGCCCGCGAGCTGCCACTGATCGAGGGCCTGCGTGCCCTGCGCCTGATGCATCACAGCGCCTGGATCGCCCGCCGCTGGGACGACCCGGCATTCCCCCTGGCCTTCCCTTGGTTTGCCGGCGAGCGCTACTGGGGCGACCAGATTCTCGCCCTGCGCGAACAGATGGCAGCTCTGGATGAAGAGCCGCTGCGGCTGTTCTGAGCCGATGAGATCCGGGACCGCAGCTCCCGGATTGCATCCGGCTACGCACTGAAGATTTTGCGGCCGAAGCGAAATGCCGCCCAGCCGCTCCTACAGGTGTTCACCGGCCCCGTAGGAGCGGCTTCAGCCGCGATGCTTTCGGTTCCATCCCAGGGCTCCGGATTGCATAAGGGCTACCAGCGACCGCGCCCCCCGTATGACCAATACAGTTGCACACGCCGCGTAAAGTTTGCCTTACGACTTTGCCGGCGCTTCGGTATACGGAAAAACTGAACGAACAGACAAGCCCTGAAGCAGAGCGCTAGAATTCCGCGGCAACCGTTAGCTGCCTAACCAAGGATTCTCGATGGCTACCGCCAACCCGCAACGCGGGTACGTTCTGGGCCTTACCGCCTACATCATCTGGGGCCTGTTCCCACTCTACTTCAAAGCCCTGCAAAGCGTTCCGGCGATGGAAATCATCGTGCACCGCGTGCTCTGGTCCGCACTGTTCGGCGGCCTGCTGCTGCTCGTGTGGAAGCACCCTGGCTGGTGGCGCGAGCTGCGCGACAATCCCAAACGCCTGGCAGTGCTGGCCGGCTGCGGCCTGCTGATCGCGACCAACTGGCTGGTGTACGTGTGGGCGGTGAACAATGGCCGCATGATCGAGGCCAGCCTGGGCTACTACATCAACCCGTTGATCAACGTGTTGCTCGGCCTGCTGATTCTCGGCGAGCGCCTGCGCCGCCTGCAGTGGCTGGCCGTGGCGCTGGCCGCGCTGGGCGTGCTGCAGCAGCTATGGCAGGTCGGCAGCCTGCCCTGGGTGTCGCTGGTGCTGGCGCTGACCTTCGGCTTCTACGGATTGATTCGCAAGCAGGCGCCCGTGGCAGCCCTGCCCGGGCTGGTGGTGGAAACCTGGCTGCTGGTGCCGGTAGCGTTGGCCTGGCTCGCTCTGCACCCTGCAGCGATGAGCAGCCAGGCAAGTTTCTGGACCAGCAGCGAAGCACTGTGGCTGGCAGCCGCCGGGCCGATCACCCTGGTGCCGCTGGTGTGCTTCAACGCCGCGGCGCGGCATCTGCCCTACACCACGCTGGGCTTCCTGCAATACCTGGCTCCGACCCTGGTACTGCTGCAGGCCATCCTGCTGTTCGATGAGCATTTCTCGCCGAGCACCCTGCTGGCGTTCGCCTGCATCTGGGCCGGGCTTTTTGTATACAGCCTGGATATCTGGCTGAACCTGCGCAAGCGGCGCAGCGCGTAAGCGCTGGTGCGCACGGCGCACCCTATGACCGAGCGCAGGCGGATCTGCGAACCTCGTAGGGTGTCGCGGGGCCGCCCAGGCTATGCGCACTGGCATCGAAAGGGCGTTGAGCAGAAAACGCTCAAGCATCGCCAGGCCGCGCCAGCCTTGGCGCGGCGCCTGTCACCCCCGGCTTATCCACAGATCCATCCCCGGCATTTGTGCACAAACCATTGATCCTGCTGCATTTTTAGCCAGCCAATGAAAAACCCCGGGGCACTAGGCAGTGCGCCGGGGCTCCCCAATTTATCCACAGGCTGATCCACGTATACCGGGGATATCAATCCTCAGCGCGCAGATTCAGCTCCACCATCAGGTCATCGGCCAGGGTTTCCAGGCGTGCCTGCAATTGCTCCAGCGCCAGCGTTTCCGGCACGGCCAGCAGTGCTTCGGCGGTGAACAGCAACTCGCCGCTCATCGGCGCTGGCGCCACCTCGGTCAGCAGGCTCTCCAGGTTGACACCCTGCTCGGCCAGCACACGGGTGATATCACGGACGATACCGGGTCGGTCATTACCCACAAGCTCCAGACGAATCGCAGTGAAACGCCCGCCCGGCTCGCTGCCGCTGGCCGCCAGCTGCACACGAATACCCTGTGCACTGAGCGCTTCGAGCTCCTTGATCAGGCCGCCGTGGGCCTCGGCCGGCACATCCACCCGCACGATTCCGGCGAACTGCCCGGCCATGCGCGCCATACGGCTCTCCAGCCAGTTGCCACCATGATTGGCCACGCAGCCGGCCAGACGCTCGACCAGACCCGGTTGGTCCTCGGCAATCACCGTCAGTACCAGATGGTCCATGTACTACCTCACTCGTTTACAGGATTGGGAAGGTCAGCCGCGTAGCGACAACCAGTAGGTGAAGAACTGCTCGTCACGCACGTAGCCAAGACGCTCGTAAAGACGCCGAGCAGCCAGGTTGGTCTGCGCCGTTTCCAGTTGCAGACCGCAGGCCCCGCTCACCTCGGCATGGGCGCGGGCAGCCTTCATCAGCGCCTCGCCAACGCCTGAGCGGCGCGCGCTTTCATCGACATATAGATCGCTGAGCAACCAGGCCGGTTCCAGTGCCAACGAAGAATGAAAGGGGTAGAGCTGCACGAAGCCCTGCGCGGCGCCCTGCTCGCTCCGGGCGATGAACAACTGCGAATCCCCGCGCTGCAGGCGCAGACCAAGGAAGGCGGCAATCTCCGCCTCGTCGCGCGGCACTCGATAAAAGCGCAGATAGCCAGCAAACAGACGGGTGAGATCGGCAAGGTCGGCAGCAACAGCAGCAGATACCGTCATGGCGGGCTCCAGGATGCTCGAAAAGCAGTATAGGCGAGGAGGCGTAGGCCATATTGGCGCGGTTGTCAGTGCCCATTCAATTAATCGTGTACATTTTTGCATATTTTATGGGACAATAGTGCAATTTTTTGAATACATAAAGTATCGATCGTGACCGCGAATAGCCTTTTGGTCGCAGACTGACGCTACCCAGCTGCATTTCCCCAGGATCTTGATGTAGTATGCCGCGCTTTGGACTACAAGACGGAAAACCCGTCTCCAAAGCGGCTATTGAGTAGAGCTCAGAGAGAGTGAGGCAAGTGATGACTGAACGCGTTCAAGTCGGTGGCCTGCAGGTCGCCAAAGTCCTGTACGACTTCGTGAACAACGAAGCCATTCCCGGTACCGGCATCGCTGCCGACCAGTTCTGGGCCGGTGCCGCTGCGGTCATCAAGGACCTGGCGCCGAAGAACCGTGCCCTGCTGGCCAAGCGCGACGAGCTGCAGGCACAGATCGATGCCTGGCACCAGGCGCGCAAGGGCCAGGCCCATGACGCCGCTGCCTACAAGGCCTTCCTCCAGGAGATCGGCTACCTGCTGCCGGAGCCGGAAGACTTCCAGGCCACCACTGCCAATGTCGACGAAGAGATCGCCCGCCTGGCCGGCCCGCAGCTGGTGGTGCCGGTGATGAACGCGCGCTTCGCCCTGAACGCCTCCAACGCCCGCTGGGGCTCGCTGTACGACGCACTCTACGGCACCGACGTGATCAGCGAAGAAGGTGGCGCCGAGAAGGGCAAGGGCTACAACAAGGTCCGTGGCGACAAGGTCATCGCCTTCGCCCGCGCCTTCCTCGACGAAGCCGCGCCGCTGGCTGCCGGCTCGCACGTCGACTCCACCGGTTATGCCATCGTCGACGGCAAGCTGGTCGTTGCCCTCAAGGGCGGCAGCAACAGCGGCCTGCGTGACGACGCGCAACTGGTCGGTTTCCAGGGCGAGGCCAGCGCACCGATCGCCGTGCTGCTCAAGCACAACGGCCTGCACTTCGAAATCCAGATCGATGCCTCCAGCCCCATCGGCAGCACCGACGCCGCCGGCGTCAAAGACGTGCTGATGGAAGCCGCGCTGACCACCATCATGGACTGCGAAGACTCCGTCGCCGCCGTCGATGCCGACGACAAGGTGGTGGTCTACAAGAACTGGCTGGGCCTGATGAAGGGCGACCTGGCCGAGGAAGTGTCCAAGGGCGGCAGCACCTTCACCCGCACCATGAACCCGGACCGGGTCTACACCAAGCCGGACGGCTCCGAGCTGACCCTGCACGGCCGCTCGCTGCTGTTCGTGCGCAACGTCGGCCACCTGATGACCAACCCGGCCATCCTCGACGCCGAAGGCAACGAGATTCCGGAAGGCATCCAGGACGCACTGTTCACCAGCCTGATCGCGGTGCACAACCTGATCGGCAACACCACGCGCAAGAATACCCGCACCGGCAGCGTGTATATCGTCAAACCGAAGATGCACGGCCCGGAAGAAGTCGCCTTTACCAGCGAAATCTTCGCCCGCGTCGAGGATGTGCTGGGCCTGGCCCGCAACACCCTGAAAGTCGGCATCATGGACGAGGAGCGCCGCACCACCGTCAACCTCAAGGCGTGCATCAAGGCTGCCAGCGAGCGCGTGGTGTTCATCAACACCGGCTTCCTCGACCGCACCGGTGACGAGATCCACACTTCCATGGAGGCCGGCGCCGTGGTGCGCAAGGCCGCCATGAAGAGCGAGACCTGGATCGGCGCCTACGAGAACAACAACGTCGACGTCGGCCTGGCCACCGGCCTGCAGGGCCGTGCGCAGATCGGCAAGGGCATGTGGGCCATGCCGGACCTGATGGCCGCCATGCTCGAGCAGAAGATCGCCCACCCGCTGTCCGGCGCTAACACCGCCTGGGTGCCCTCGCCGACCGCCGCCACCCTGCACGCGCTGCATTACCACAAGGTTGACGTGTTCGCCCGTCAGGCCGAACTGGCCAAGCGCGCCCCGGCGTCGGTTGACGACATCCTGACCATCCCGCTGGCCAAGGACACCAGCTGGAGCGACGAGGAAATCCGCAACGAGCTGGACAACAACTCGCAAGGCATCCTCGGTTACGTGGTGCGCTGGATCGACCAGGGCGTCGGCTGCTCCAAGGTGCCGGACATCAACGATGTCGGCCTGATGGAAGACCGCGCCACCCTGCGCATCTCCAGTCAGTTGCTGGCCAACTGGCTGCGCCACGGCATCGTTACCGAAGCGCAGGTGGTCGAAAGCCTCAAGCGCATGGCACCGGTGGTCGATCGCCAGAACGCCAACGACCCGCTGTATCGCCCGATGGCCCCGGATTTCGACAACAACGTCGCCTTCCAGGCCGCGCTGGAGCTGGTCATCGAGGGCACCAAGCAGCCCAACGGCTACACCGAGCCGGTGCTGCATCGCCGTCGTCGCGAATTCAAGGAAAAGAACGGCCTGTGATTCGCCTGGCACCTCGACCATAAAAAACCGCCCTTCGGGGCGGTTTTTTTATGGGGAGTGTCGCGGCTAAAGCCCCTCCCACAGGGCACTCAACTTTGTGGGAGGGGCTTTAGCCGCGACAGACAACTAGCGCGTGGCCTGCGCTGCCTTGTCCTCCGTCACGCCGGTGGTATTGCTCAGCAGGCTGGCGGTGGCAGTCTGCACGAAGGCCGACAGTTTGCGCTCCAGATCACTGCGCCGCTGCGCATCGTCGATCACTTCGCCGCGCGCATCATGGCCCAGCTGGTAGCGATACAGGCGCGCATCACGGTCACGCGGTTTGACCAGGATGTTGTCACCGGTCACCAAACCCACGGTCTGGTCGCTCCCGGACGGTTTGATCACCGCCACGCCGGCATCGCCCTCTGGCAGCGCCAGCAGGTCGCGGCCCCAGCATTGCTGCTGCACCGGCTGACCGAGGCGGCCCATGATGGTCGGCACCACGTCGATCTGGCTGCCAACGGTGTCGCGGTTATTGCCGAAGGTTTCCTGCACGCCGGGGCCAATCAGCAGCAGCGGGATGCTGAAGCGCGACAGGTCCATCTCGGTGATCTGCTCGTCGTTGCCGAAGCCATGGTCACCCAGCACCACGAACAGGGTGTCCTTGAAGTAGGGCTCCTGGCGCGCCTTGGCGAAGAACTGGCCGAGCGCCCAGTCGGCGTAGCGCATGGCAGTCAGGTGTTCGTCCAGTGAACCGTGGCCGGTGACGCGCTCGACCGGCAGGTCTTCCGGCAGCGCGTAAGGCGTGTGGTTGGACAGCGTCTGCAGCAGTGCATAGAACGGCTTGCCCTGGCTGCCGAGCTTGGTCAGCTCGTCGGCACCGCGGCTGAACATGTCCTGGTCGGACACGCCCCAGGTCGGGTCGATGAAGACCGGGTCGACGAAATCGTCGCGGCCGACGAAGTTGCGCATGCCCTGGTTGGCGAAGAAGCCGGACTGGTTATCCCAGGCGAAGCTGCCGTTGTACACGTACACATCGTCATAACCACGGGCACTGAGCAACTGCGGCAGGCCGGAGAACTGGTGGCCACCTTCGGGCATGCGCATCAGGTATTCGAACGCCGGCAGGTTGGGGAAGCAGGCCATGGTGGCGAACATGCCCTGGTGGGTGTGGGTGCCGTTGGAGAACACGCGCTGGAACAGCAGCCCCTCCTTGGCCAGGGCATCGAAGTTGGGGGTAATGCCGTCCTGGTTGCCCATGGCGCCGATGTAACGGCCGGCCATGCTCTCAATGAGAATGACCACCACGTTGCGCACCTGCGGCAGTTGGCCTTCGGCCGGTGGCGTGTATACGCGGCGCACGGCGGCCAGGTCGGCATCGAGCAACTGATCGCGTGGGGTCAGCAGCAGGTCGCGGGTGATCTGCCGCGCTTCGTCAGCCGGCAGGGTGGCCTTCCAGCTGTTGTCGCGGTGATCGGAGAAGAAGTTCTCGGCGGCATCGACCAGGGTCAGACTGCCGTTGAGGCCCAGGTGATTGGCGAACATCGAATCGGTGGTGTAGGCGTCGCCCCAGCGCAGCGGCGGGCCGGAGCGCAGGGTGCCACGCGCAGCGACCACGCAGACCAGCAGAAACAGCACGAACACGGCGATGCGAGCCGGCCAGCGCGGCGGCGCAGCATGCCCGCGCGCACGCGTGGCGCGCTCGATACAGCGGAACAGCCAGGCCAGCAGCAGCGTGGCCAGGGCCCAGGCCAGCAGCAGGCGCAACACCGGGAAACCGTTCCAGATCATGCTGGTGACGGTGCCCAGGTCCTCCTGCATGTACTGGAACACCAGACTGTTCAGGCGCTGATGGAATTCGCGGTAGAAATTCAGCTCGACCACGGCAAAAAACAGACACAGGCTGGTGACGACGGTCAGCCAGGCTACATGCAGACGCCGCGCGCGCATCGCAGTCACACTCAGCAGCGACAGACTCAGCGGAATGCACAGGTAGACGACCAGACGCAGGTCGAAGCGCGCGCCATTGACGAAGGCCTCGGCGAAGGTGCTGACCGATGTATCGGCGATCAGCGCCTGGTTGTAGGCCAGCAAGCCCAGCCGAGCCAGGGCGAAAAGCAGCAGCATGCACAGCGCGCTGCCGAGGATGAAAGCCAGGTGACTACCAACACTGACCTGCGCCGCCTTGCGGGCAGCTGGTACGGATGACTGCATGGATGTGCCTTGCTCTTTATGGCATAGGAGGGCCGGTGCAGCTTGCCTGAGTGCAGGTCAAAATTTCGTCAAAACTGCGTTGTCTGCACCCTACTTAGGTGCAATGGGCAAGCCGGCCAGCCAGGGCCACACTGACAGCATCCCGAAACTGCGAGGCGCACGCCCATGAGCAAGGCCGACGCGATGGCCGATGCGGGCAAGACAGCGGTGCTGCAGAACATCCACGGCACCATGGAGTTCCTGCAGAAGTTTCCGCCCTTCAACCAGATGGACACCGCCCACCTGGCGTTTCTGGTCGAGCACTGCCAGCTGCGCTTCTATGCCGAGGGCGACTCGATCATCAAACCCAGCGATGGCCCGGTCGAGCACTTCTACATCGTCAAACAGGGCCGCGTGCACGGTGAGCGCCCACACAGCGCCCGGCGCGGTACGGAAACTACCTTCGAGATCACCGCCGGCGAGTGCTTCCCCCTGGCGGCGCTGATCGGCGAACGCGCCACGCGTACCGAGCACCTGGCCGCCGAGGACACCTTCTGCCTGCTGTTGGCCAAACACGCCTTCATCAAGCTGTTCGCCGTTTCCAACCCGCTGCGCGACTTCGCCCTGCGCGGGGTCAGCAGCCTGCTCGATCAGGTCAACCAGCAGGTACAGCTGCGCGCGGTGGAAACCCTCGGCGCGCAATACTCGCTGGACACCCGTCTGGGCGAACTGGCCATGCGCCAACCCATCGGCTGCGCGCCCGACACGCCTGTTCGCGATGCCGTGCGGCTGATGCACGAGCAGCACGTGGGCAGCATCGTGGTGCTTGATCCGGCCGACAAACCGCTGGGCATATTCACCCTGCGCGACCTGCGCCGGGTGGTCGCTGACGGCGTCGACCTGGCCCAGCCGATCAGCAACCTGATGACCCCCAGGCCCTTCCACCTGGCGCCGGACGCCAGCGCCTTTGACGCCGCCATCGCCATGACCGAGCGGCATATCGCTCACGTCTGCCTGGTGGAGCACGAAAAACTCTGCGGGGTGATTTCCGAGCGCGACCTGTTCAGCCTGCAGCGCGTCGACCTGGTGCATCTGGCACGCACCATCCGCCACGCCGGCAAAGTCGAGACCCTGGCCGGGCTGCGCAGCGACATCCGCCTGCTGGTCGACCGCATGCTCGCCCACGGCGCCAGCTCGACGCAGATCACCCATATCGTCACCCTGCTCAACGACCACACCGTATGCCGAGTGATCGAACTGACCCTCGAGGACATGGGCGATCCGGGCATACCCTTCACCTGGCTGTGCTTCGGCAGCGAAGGCCGCCGCGAGCAGACCCTGCACACCGATCAGGACAACGGCATTCTCTTCGAGGCCGAAAGCGCCAGCGAGTCTGCTGCCATCCGCGAGCGCCTGCTGCCGATCGCCCGCGAGATCAACCAGCGCCTGGCGCAGTGCGGCTTCACCCTGTGCAAGGGCAATATCATGGCCGGCAACCCCGAGCTGTGCCTGTCGCGCGAGGAGTGGTCGCGGCGCTTCGCCGGCTTCGTCCTCGAAGCCACGCCGGAAAATCTGCTGGGCTCGACCATCTATTTCGACCTGCGCGCGATCTGGGGCCCGGACGAAGGCTGCGAACAGCTACGCGAGGAGCTGCTCGGACGCATCGCCAACAACAGCCTGTTCCAGCGCATGATGGCGGAGAACGCCCTGCGCCACCGCCCGCCGGTTGGACGCTTCCGCGACTTCGTGGTGGCCCGTTCGGGCGCCGACAAGGACACTCTCGACCTCAAGGTGCAGGGCCTGACGCCCTTCGTCGACGGCGCCCGTTTGCTCGCGTTGGCCAACGGCATCAGTGCGGTCGGCACCCTGGAGCGCCTGCGCGCGCTGATCACCAAGGGCGTGATCGAGGCCCTGGACGGCGCCGCCTATGAAGAGGCCTACCACTTCATTCAGCAGACGCGCATGCAGCAGCATCAACTGCAGGCACGCGACGAGCTGCCCTACTCCAATCGGGTCGACCCCGACCACCTCAACCACCTGGACCGGCGTATTCTGCGCGAGTCGTTCCGCCAGGCGCAGCGCCTGCAGAGCAGCCTGGCCATGAGGTATCAGTTATGAGCAAGTTCACCTGGTTCACCGGCCGCGGTCCGGCCCTGACCCAGCAGCAGTTGCAGCGCCGCGAGGCCTTGAGCGCCCCGGCGCTGTTCGACGAACGTCCGCTGCACCAGCAGCGCTTCGTCGTCCTCGACCTGGAAACCACCGGGCTGAACATGCGCCGTGATCAGGTGCTGGCCATCGGCGCGGTGGTGATCGACAACGGCGCCATCAATTTCGCCGAACAGTTCGAATGCACCCTGCACCGCCCCGACCATCAGGCCAGCGCCAGCACGCTGATCCATGGCATCGCGCCCAGCGCAGTGGCCCGGGGTGTGGAACCGGCTGAGGCGCTGCTGGATTTCATGGAGTTCGTCGGCAGCAGCCCGCTGCTGGCCTTTCATGCCGAATTCGACCAGCGCATGCTGGCTCGCGCACTGCGCCAAAGCCTGGGCTATCGCCTGCAGCACCATTTCTTCGATGTCGCCGAAATCGCCCCGCTGCTGTGCCCGCAAGCGCGCATTCGTCAGGGCGGGCTCGATGACTGGGTCGCCGAATTCGGCCTGCAGGTGCACCAGCGCCACAACGCCAGTGCCGATGCGCTGGTGACCGCTGAACTGGCGCTGATGCTGTTCAGCAAGGCGCGCCGTCAGGGCATCGACAGTCTTTGCGATCTAGAGCGCCAACTGGCCAGCCAACGCCGGCGTCAACACGCCATGTAAACAGACGCCACGTCGGCTCGTAGGGGGGATCGGGGCGCGTAGTCGACGCTCTTTTCATCCACCTCGAGGGCAACAAACCTGGTGAATGGGTGAAGCGTCATCCACCCTACGAAGCTTATCCACAACTTCAAGGTGCGCACAGCGCACCCTACGGACTGGCCAGCCGGCGTCGGCGTCGGCAGGCCATATACAGCACATCGCCCGCAAGCGGGCTCCCACGACGCAATCCCCCGTAGGAGCCGGCTTGCCGGCGATCCATCTTGGCCGCTCTACAGATCGCGCATCAGCAATCCATAATCCAACCCCACTTCCGCCGGCAACGGCAGGTACAGCACGTGACCGTCCCCCGGCGCCACCTGCTGCGCCTGGCCCTGCGCGTTCTGCAGGTGTTCCAACGTGAAACGCAGATTGCCCTGCGGCGTCATCAGCTCCAGGCCGTCACCCACGGCGAAGCGGTTCTTCACCCGCACCTCGACCAGCTCGCCACGGCGCTCGCCGGTGAGCTCGCCAACGAACTGCTGGCGCTCCGCGACCGAGCTGCCGCGCTCGTAATTCTGGTATTCGTCGTGCACATGACGACGCAGAAAGCCTTCGGTGTAACCGCGATGCGCCAATGACTCCAGGCTGCCCAGCAGGCTCGGGTCGAATGGCTTTCCGGCCAGGGCATCGTCGATGGCTCGGCGGTAGACCTGCGCCGTGCGCGCCACGTAGAAATGGCTCTTGGTGCGCCCCTCGATCTTTAGCGAATGCACGCCCATGCGCACCAGGCGCTCGACGTGCTGCACCGCGCGCAAGTCCTTGGAGTTCATGATGTAAGTACCGTGCTCGTCCTCGAAGGCGGCCATTTCCTCGCCCGGCCGGCCGGCCTCTTCGAGCACGAAGGCTTGCGCAGTCGGCGCACCCTGGCCAAGCGTCGGCTCGACCACGCGGACGATCTCACCCAGCTCGTTCTCGGTCGCGGGCGTGGCCTGGTATTGCCAGCGGCAGGCGTTGGTGCAGGTGCCCTGGTTGGGGTCGCGGCGATTGATGTAGCCCGACAACAGGCAACGCCCGGAATAGGCCATGCACAACGCGCCATGGACGAACACCTCCAGCTCCATGTCCGGTACCTGACTGCGGATTTCCTCGATCTCTTCCAGCGCCAGCTCGCGCGAGAGGATCACCCGGCTCAGCCCCTGCTGACGCCAGAACTCGACACTGGCCCAGTTCACCGCGTTGGCCTGCACCGAGAGGTGAATCGGCACCTGCGGATAGTGCTGACGCACCAGCATGATCAGGCCCGGGTCGGACATGATCAGCGCATCGGGCGCCATCTCGATCACCGGCGCCAGATCCTTGAGGAAGGTCCTGAGCTTGGCATTGTGCGGGGCGATGTTGACCACCACATAGAACTGCTTGCCCTGCGCATGTGCCTCGGCGATGCCCAGGGCCAGGTTGGCGTGGTCGAACTCGTTATTGCGCACGCGCAGGCTGTAACGCGGCTGCCCGGCATACACCGCATCGGCGCCGTAGGCGAAGGCATAACGCATGTTCTTCAGGGTGCCGGCTGGCGACAACAGCTCAGGGAAACGGGGCATGACCGCACGCTCGAAAATCAGGGGCTGGCGATTCTATGCAGGTGGCAGGCGTGGATATTGATCTGGGTCTATCGGGCGCGGAGAAGCACCTGGTGGGTTAAATGGATCAGGCGGTCGCGTAGGGTGCGCCGTGCGCACCACTGCCGCGACACAAGAATGGCGGGCTAGCGACACACTTGGCGGTACAGCGCGTCGTCCTTGTCGATGCGCTTGAGCTGGGCAAGCTGAGGCTGTTTCTTCTCGTCCAGCGGCAGCAACTCGCCAGTTGTGCAATTGAGCAGATGAGCGCGGTGCGATACGTGGTCGATGTGCTGCTTCTCGAAACGATAGAGCATGAACTCGGCCACTTGCGCGTCCGCCACCTGCTCGCGCACGACGCTCTTGCTGTCGAGCACGGTGAACGCGGTGACCATCGGCACGAAGTAGCTCCACGGGCGCCAGAACACATGACCCGCCTCGGTCGCAACGACGACCGATTCCGCGGGCTGACGTGCCTGCTGATGCTCGAACCAGGAGTACTCGTAGAACACCTGATAGCCCAGCATCCCCAGACCACCAAACAGTGGCACGATCCACCGCGGCAGCTTGTTGCGCGTCAATTTGCGTAGCAGCAGAGCGATACCGGCAGCGCCGAGCCCCGCGACCACGATGGCAAGCAAAGTCCACAACATATGACTGTTCCCGAAAAAAGACGGGCCTCCACTGGAGGCCCGTCTGTCAGACCCTGGACCATCGGAAGATGGCCTCAGGCCAGGATTATGCTTAGTGGTTCAGAGCGGCACCAGCACCTTTGGGGGTACGCACGCTTTCCACCAGGTCCTGGATTTCCTGCGGTGGGGCAGCAGTGACGCTCGACACCGCGTAAGCCACGGCGAAGTTGATCAGCGCACCAACGGAACCGAAGGAAGCCGGGGAGATACCCATGAACCACTGGTCCGGAGTGTTGGGCAGCATGTTGGTCTCCGGAATGAAGAACCAGCCCAGGTAGGTGAAGATGTACAGCAGGGTGACCACCAGACCGGCAACCATACCGCAGATCGCGCCCTTGTCGTTCATGCGCTTGGAGAAGATCCCCATCATCAGCACCGGGAACAGGGTCGCCGCCGCGATACCGAAGGCCAATGCCACCACCTGCGCGGCGAATCCGGGTGGATTCAAGCCCAGGTAGGTCGCCAGCAGGATCGCTGCAGCCATCGACAGCCGCGCTGCCAACATCTCGTTCTTCTCGCTGATCTTCGGATTGATCAAGGTCTTGATCAGGTCATGACTGATCGCCGAAGAAATCGCCAGCAACAAACCAGCCGCCGTCGATAGCGCCGCTGCAATTGCACCGGCCGCGATAAGACCGATTACCCAGCCAGGCAGGTTGGCAATCTCCGGGTTGGCCAGAACCAGGATGTCGTTGTTCACGGTCAGCTCGTTACCGTTCCAGCCACGCTCCTGAGCGGTCGCGGTGAAGGCCGGTGCAGCATCGTTGTACATCTGGATGCGGCCGTCACCGTTCTTGTCTTCCCACTTGATCAGGCCGGTCTGTTCCCAGGTCTTGACCCACTCAGGACGCTCTTCATAGGACAGAGCCGGGGCGGAAGCGCCTTCCGGATAAATAGTGGTCATCAGGTTCAGGCGCGCCATCGAGGCAACGGCCGGAGCGGTGAGGTACAGCATGGCGATGAAGATCAGGGTCCAGCCAGCGGACCAGCGCGCATCGGCTACCTTCGGTACGGTGAAGAAGCGAATGATCACGTGCGGCAGACCGGCAGTACCGATCATCAGCGACAGGGTGAACAGCACCATGTTCAGCTTGTTGTCGACATCCGCGGTGTAGGCAGCGAAGCCCAGGTCACGCACCACTTCATCGAGTTTCTGCAGCAGCGGCACGCCGGACTCGACGTGGTCACCGAACAGGCCCAGCGGCGGGATCGGGTTACCGGTCAGCTGCAGGGAGATAAAGATGGCCGGGATGGTGTAGGCCACGATCAGTACCACGTACTGAGCGACCTGGGTGTAGGTGATGCCCTTCATGCCACCGAATACGGCGTAGGCGAAGACCACCGCCGCAGCGATCCAGATACCAGTGGAGTTGCTCACTTCGAGGAAGCGCGAGAAGGCAACACCGGCACCGGCCATCTGGCCGATCACGTAGGTCACGGAGATGATCACCAGGCAGATCACCGCAGTCAGGCGTGCGCCTCGACTGTAGAAGCGATCACCGATGAAATCCGGCACGGTGAACTTGCCGAACTTGCGCAGGTACGGTGCCAGCAGCATCGCCAGCAGCACGTAGCCACCGGTCCAGCCCATGAGGAAGGTGGAGTTGGCATAACCACCGGCGGCAATCAGGCCCGCCATGGAAATGAAGGAAGCAGCGGACATCCAGTCAGCGGCCGTCGCCATGCCGTTGGTGATCGGATGCACACCACCGCCAGCGACGTAGAACTCCTTGGTGGAGCCGGCACGCGCCCAGATGGCGATGCCGATATAGAGCACGAAGGACGCCCCTACGAACAACATGTTGATAACGAACTGGCTCATGACCACTTACTCCTCAACGCCAAATTCTTTATCAAGTTTGTTCAGTCTCCACGCGTAGTGAAAAATGAGCCCGATAAAGAAGAGGATTGAGCCTTGCTGGGCGAACCAGAATCCGAGGTCGGAACCGCCAACGGAGATTCCCGCGACCATCGGACGCAGGATCATGGCGAATCCGTAGGAAACCAGCGCCCAGACAATCAGGCTCCAGGTGATGAGCCGCACATTGGCCTTCCAATAGGCCGCGGCATTGCTTTGTTCAGAAGTCATAGACGCCTCCGGTTATTGTTATTCTGATGCATCTTCAAGCTAGCAGCAGGCCAGCACCTACCGACAGCTAGACATTGGTATTAGCAGGCTGCTGAACACCCCCCCCGGCACTGGCCCCCTGCCCCATGCAGTTGTTGCCCGAACCATCAACGGCCTGCCAGAACTGTAGAAGAAAAGTGGCGTTTTCAAAGGTGACCGGCAACATCACCCCGCATGGCGGGTGATCGGCGGCTATGCCTATGTCGACGCCGAAGTGACCGAAAGCACCACGACCACCATACCGGTGGGCTCGCGCCTGGCCAACGTGCCACGGCATAGCTTCAACCTGCTCGACACCTACGAGTTCGACAGCGGCGCACTGGCCGGCCTGGGCCTGGGCGTTGGTCTGAAATATGTCAGCGAGCGTCAGGGCCAGGCCAGCAACAGCACCTTCGACATGGACGGCTACGGCCTGGTCGACCTGCTGGCCTACTACCCGCTGACCGAGAACGTGCGCCTGAACCTCAACCTCAACAACGTCTTCGACAAGCACTACGAGGAACGTCTGGAGCTATCCGGGCGAACCGCGCACCCTGCATGCGGGGATTTCGCTCAGCCTGTAAAAACGGGCGCCAGGTGAACCCGGTTCATCTGGCTTGCCACCTCGTCTCACCATGCAAGCACGCCTTCTGCCGCACCTCGGTATATAACCTCTGACAGGTCCGTTGTTGCGTCTGCCATTGACGAAACAATCCGGCAATCCGCCGCGCCAGCAGATGCCCGGCACGCGCCTCCTCGCGCAGACCGATATGCCCGCCCATGAGCGATACCACAGGCGCATAAAGCCCAGCGCCAGCAGCAGGCCGACCAGGGCGTACTGCATCGGATGCACGGCCAGGCGTTTGAGCACCTCGAAGAGGAAGAAGGTGGCGAAGGTCAGGGCGATGAACAGCAGCGCATATTTGATCGCGCGGTCGGTCTTCAGGTACTGATCCACCGGGTCGACAAAACTCACCCCGAAGTTGCGGCCGAATAGGCCCTGGCAACGCTCGGCGCCCACGCAGTCGCGCAATGCCTCTTCCAGGTTGGTGGCGAAGAAGCTGGTCTGCCACTCGGCGCTGAAGCCCTTGTCAGAGATTTCGCGGCGGCTCGGCAGGTATTCACCGACGAAGCTCGGGTGCGGCCAGTCGGAACTCAGCTTGACCCGGCTGTCGCGCCCGACCGGCACCACCGACAGTTGCTCGGTGCCCTGCAGCTTGAGGTCGAAGGCGAAGTCGAGCGTCTGCCCACTCTGCGCGTCCAGCGCAGGAAGCGGCGCATGCACGCCGGCACCGAAATTGTCGTCACCGCTGCCCGGCGCGAAGCTCTGGGTCTGGCCATTGAGGCGCAGTTGCAGGTCGTTGCTGATGCCACGGATATCGCTGATGCCGACCGAGAGGAAGGGTTTCTCGAAGCGGTAGAAACCGAGGTCGTCGCCCAGCCCCAGGCGCGCCGGCAGGCGGAATTGGCCGCTGACCTGGCTGTCGCTGCGATACAGGCGCGCTTCATAAATGCCGCGGGCACGCAATTCGGTGCCCACCTGACCTTCGAGCACGAAGCGCTCCGGCAGGAAGTACAGGCGACCACGCCGTTGACGCTTTTCGCTATAGCGCTCGCCGGTCTTTTCGTTGGTCTTCCATTCATGGGTGGTCTTGATGTAAGGCAACACCAGGGCCCGGTGATCTGCTGGCTGTAGCTGGAACTGCGGGTAATGCCCTGCATCACCTCATAGCGCAGGCCCTGGCGCTCATCGACCAGGCCATCGATCATCAACAGGGGAATCATCAGCAGCAGAATCAACAGGCCAATGGCGCCCAGCTTGAAACTCAGGGAACTGCTCATGGGTACGGCTCTCCGTAGCGAGTGAAGGTACGGCAGAGTCTGGGCAGCGATGATGGGAGGCGTGTGGGGCGCACGTGGAGATTGTGTGGAGAATGCGGGAGCGCTGTACGCCGATTTGTCATCCAGCAGCTCGGCGGCACTGGCATCTGTATAAAAAACCAGTAAAACTTCGCCCATGCTCAGCCTCGATGCCCCCGAACTCTATTACCTGGCCAACTTTCGCAAGGCCCTCGCCTGGCTCGACGCCCATCACCGTGACCTGATGGACGACGCCGAACGCGCCTTCGTTGCGGATTTCCCTCAGCTGCCCCTACCCGCCCAGGCGCTGCTGGTGCGCCTGGTGATGCGCAAGGGCGTGCACTTTCGCGTGAGTAAACTGCGCTATGCCGAGATCGGCGATATACCGAGCGCTGCCGCACCACTGCTGCAACGGGGCTGGCTGATCGACTGCGCCGCCCTGAACTTCGACGAACTCGGCGCCCTGCTGCTCAAGGACGAACTGGCCGCGCATTTCGCCGCCGACCTGCCGCGCGGGACGTTGAAGAAAAGCGAAGTGCTCGACCATCTGCGCGAATTGCACAGCGAACCCCGCAGCCTGGCGGACTGGTGCCCAAATCTGGACGAGCGCCTGCTGAGCCTGGCCATCGGCCCACTGTGTGACCGCCTGCGCCTGATGTTCTTCGGCAACCTGGCGCAGGACTGGTCGGAATTCGTGCTCGCCGACCTGGGCATCTTCCGTTACGAACAGGTGCCGATCACCCCAGGTTCGCGCGGTTTTCGCAGCCGCCAGGATGTGGACGACTACCTGCACCTGCGCGCCTGCCGCGAGGCCTTCGAGGCCGGCATGGCGGTCACCGAGGTGCTGCAGCAGCTCGGCGATTTCTGCAGCGACAGCGCGCATATCGGCGAACGCCACCAGCGCCTGCTGCTGCAACTGGCGCAGCATCTGGAACGCGCCGGTAAACTGGACTCAGCGCTTGCGCTATATCGCGACACCCGCGCGGTGGGCTCACGGCAACGGCAGATCCGCGTGCTGGAGCGCCTGGGCCAAGATGCCGAAGCATTAGCGCTGGCCGAACAGGTGATCGCGGCGCCGTACAACGCCGAAGAGGCGCAACTGGCCGAACGAGCCCGCACACGTCTGCGCAAACGCCTCGGCCTGCCGCCAACGGCCAAGGCGGCGAAGCTGATCGAGGATCGCCTCGACCTGCGCCTGCCGCGCGCCGCTAGCGTCGAGCTGGCCGTAGCCATGCACCTGGCCGAACCCGATGCACCGGTGCATTACGTGGAGAACACGCTGATCTGCGGGCTGTTCGGCCTGCTCTGCTGGGAGGCGATCTTCGCCCCGCTGCCTGGCGCCTTCTTCCACCCCTTCCACACCGGCCCGGTGGATCTGCACCGCGCCGACTTTCACGCCCGTCGCAGCGAGCTGTTCAGCGCCTGCCTGGCGCGCCTGGAGGACGGCAGCTACATCGAGGCCATGCGCCGCACGCACGCCGAGAAGTTCGGCATTCAGTCGCCCTTCGTGTTCTGGGAACTGCTCGATACCGAGCGACTGGAGCAGGCGCTGGCCTGCCTGCCACCGGCGCACCTGGGCGCCTGGTTCCGCCGCCTGCTGGCCGATATCCGCGAGAACCGCGCCGGCATGCCTGACCTGATCCAGTTCTGGCCGGCCGAGGGCCGCTACCGAATGATCGAGGTGAAAGGCCCGGGCGACCGCCTGCAGGACAACCAGAAACGCTGGCTGGCCTTCTGCGCCGAGCACCGCATGCCGGTCAGCGTGTGCTACGTGGAGTGGAGCGATTGAGCCTGCGTATCGCCGTGCGCGAGCTGTGCGAGTTCACCGCCAAGGAAGGTGACCTCGACCTGCGCTTCACCCCCTCGCCCACCGCGCAGGAAGGCATGGCCGGGCACGCCACGGTGGTGGCCCGGCGCGGCCCGGATTATGTCTCCGAGCTGCCACTGATCGGCCAGTTCGAGGGGCTGACGGTCAGCGGCCGCGCCGATGGCTTCGACCCCGAGTTTCGCCTGCTGGAAGAGATCAAGACCCATCGTGGCGACATCTCGCGCATCCCGGCCAACCACCGCCTGCTGCACTGGGCGCAGGTGAAGATCTACGGCTGGCTGCTATGCCAGGAGCTGGGCTTCGATGAACTGGATCTGGCGGTGGTGTACTTCAACGTCATGACTCAGCAGGAAACAGTGTTCCGCGAGCGCCATAGCGCCGCCTCACTGGGCGAGTTCTTCGCCCTGCACTGCCGCCGTTACATCGAATGGGCGCGGCAGGAGCAGGCGCATCAGCAAGCACGCAATCAGGCATTGGACGCGCTGGAGTTCCCCTACGGCGAATTTCGCCATGGCCAACGGCAACTGGCAGAAGCCGTGTACCGCGCCGCGCGCGACGGCCACTACCTGCTGGCGCAGGCCACCACCGGCATCGGCAAAACCCTCGGCACCCTGTTCCCGCAGCTCAAGGCCATGCCTGGCCAGCAGCTCGACCGCCTGTTCTTCCTCAGCGCCAAGACGCCAGGCCGGCGCCTGGCACTGGATGCCCTGCAACGCCTGCGCGAACCCGACACGCCGCTACGCGTGCTGGAACACGTGGCCCGTGACAAGGCCTGCGAACACCCGAGCAAGGCCTGCCATGGCGACTCCTGCCCGCTGGCCAAGGGCTTCTACGACCGCCTGCCGGCAGCACGCAGCGCGGCGCTGAAGGAACGCTGGCTGGATCAGCAAGCCGTGCGCAATATCGCCATCGCCCATGGCGTGTGCCCCTACTACCTGAGCCAGGAGCTGTGTCGCTGGAGCGACGTGGTGGTGGGCGACTACAACTACTACTTCGACCTCGGCGCCCTGCTACACAGCCTCACCCTGATCAACCAGTGGCGCGTCTGCCTGCTGGTGGACGAAGCGCACAACCTGGTGGAGCGCGGACGCGGCATGTACAGCGCCGAGCTGGATCAGGCGCGCTTCAAGGCCATGTGCCGCGATGCGCCGAAGCGTCTGAAAAGCGTGCTGGAACGGGTCGACCGCCACTGGGATCAACTGCACCGCGAGCAAGAGGTGCCCTATCAGGTCTACCCGCTGGCGCCGGACTTGCTGCTTGCCGCGCTGGGCAAGGCGGTCAGCGCCATCACCGACCTGCTTACCGACCAGCCCGAAGGCAATGGCGGTGAACTGCTCAGCTTTTATATGGACGCCATGCTGTTCTGCCGGCTGGCGGAAAGCTTCGGCCCGCACTCGCTGTTCGATATCAATCGCATCGAGGCGGGTAATGGTCGCAGCTACTCGACCCTGTGCATCCGCAATATCCTGCCGGCGCCCTTTCTCGGCCCACGCTTCGCGGACGCCCACAGCGCCACGCTGTTCTCCGCCACCCTCAGCCCCAGCCACTACTACCTCGACCTGCTCGGCCTGCCGGAAGAGACCCAGTGCCTGGACGTCGCCTCACCATTCAGCGCCGAGCAACTGCACGTGCAGGTGGTGCGTAACCTGTCCACCCGCTACCAGCACCGCGACGCCTCGCTGGCGCCGATCTGCCAGTTGATGGCGCGCCAATACGCCGAACGCCCCGGCAACTACCTGGCCTTCTTCAGCAGCTATCAGTACCTGGAACAGGTGCTACAGGAGCTGCGCCGCGATCACCCGCAGATACCGGTGTGGACGCAATCCCGGCAGATGGACGAAGCGGCGCGCCAGGGCTTTATCGAGCGTTTTCAGATCGGTGGGCGCGGCATCGGCTTCGCCGTGCTCGGTGGCGTATTCGGCGAAGGCGTGGACCTGCCCGGCGAACGCTTGATCGGCGCCTTCGTCGCCACCCTCGGCCTGGCCCAGCTCAACCCGATCAACGAAGAAATCCGCCAGCGCATGGACACCCTGTTCGGCAACGGCTACGACTACACCTACCTGTACCCCGGCCTGCAAAAGGTCGTACAAGCCGCCGGCCGGGTGATCCGCACCCCAGAAGACCAGGGCGTGCTCTACCTGATCGACGACCGCTTCGCCCGCCCCGAAGTCCGCCGCTTGCTGCCGAGCTGGTGGCAAGTTGAACTGCTGCGCTTGCCATACAAAACACCCACACCCGAGCCGCAACCCGACCTGTAGGATCGGGTGGGCGGCATTCCGTTTTAGCCGCGATCATCACCGCCAGAGAACCGTAGCCAGGGCTGAGCGAAGCAATACCCGGGAGGATCGTGAGCGTCAGCACGCCACGACTGAATACGAGTTGCCAGCGGTTATCCGACATGGTGTATAACCTGCCAAACACCCCACCGCCTCGCTGCAGGCCGCGAGATAGAGAAGGATTTCGAAAATGACCAGAAAGGTTATCCACCAAAACCACCCGCAGGTTATGCGCCATTTGGTGTCTATTTATAGTTAGGCTATTTCAAAGCATGAGTATGATTGCTCGCATCACCGTAGCCCTTATCCTAGTTATTGTTATAGGTAGCATATATCTAAACTTCACAACGCCTCATACAGAAGAGCAGTCGTTTGACACCACCTTATGGAGTGAGCTCAAAAAAGAATCCATGTTAAACGACCCTGGCTGCGTTCGGGGCGGGATGGCTCTATCTCTAATACGAAATGAACGGTTAACTGGCCTTAAAAAACATGAGGTAGATAAACTTTTAGGAGAAGCTACAACACCTTCAACTACTAATGAATTTCGCTATAGCCTCGGTCAGTGCCATTGGGACTGGAAACACAGCTCTATGGTAGTGCGCTTCAATGCCAGCGATGTTGTAACAAGTACATTTATCGAAGTTGAATAAATTACTAAAATCAGTACAGAAACTAAATTACCAATCAGTCGGGGCACAGCGTCAGCGCTACACCGCCTAACAACTTATATGGACTCTCCCCACAAGTAGTGAGCAAAGCTTTGCCTTTGCACCTGTCGTCAGCGCGGTTGCATTCGTATATCCGGCCTGTTCTGAGCGCTAAGGAAGACATAGTGGCGTGGACAACGCGAAGCTTGTCCACCATGCCTGGATTGAGCGCAGCGAAAACAGGAACGTCGCGTTGCTACCCATCCTAAACAGCCGAGAAGTTTCGCGGCTGAAGCGGAGTGCCGCCCAGCCGCTCCTACAAAGGCTGACGCTCAGGCTGTTGAGGGAGGCGCTTTAGCGGCGAGTCGCGGCTAAAGCCCCTCCCACAAGGCAACAGCAGCGCTGCCTACGCGGGTAGTGTCAGACGTACTTCCACACCGCCTTCGACATTACCGATCTGCAACTCGCCACCATGCAGCTCGGCCACCTCCTGCACGAAGTTCAGGCCCAGGCCGGTGCTCTTGCGGCCGCCGTTGGGGCGCGGCAGGGAGTAGAAGCGCTCGGTCAGGCGTGCCAGCGCGTAGCCGGGGATGGCTTCGCCCTGGTTGAACAGACGCAGCGTCACGCGCTCGTCCTGGCGCTCGGCGGCGATGCGGATGCGCCCGCCTGGCGGAGTGAAGTCGAGGGCGTTGTCCAGCAGATTGGCCAGTGCCTGGCGCAGCAGGAAGCGCTCGCCGCGCAGCTCGATGCCGGTAGGCAGTGCCTGTTCGATCTGCAGATTGGCGGCGGTGATGCGTGCCTGCTGCGCCTGCAGCAGTTCGTCTACCAGCGCCGCCAGCGGCACGGCAACGCGCTCTTCCAGGCCCTGGCGCTGCTCCACCTGCGCCAGGTGCAGCAACCGCTCGATCAGGTTCTGCAGGCGTGCGCTTTCCTGCTGGATATTGGCCACGAAACGCTGGCGCTGCTCGGCCGGCATGTCGCCGTCGAGCAGTTCGGCGGCGCCGTGGATGGCGGCCAGCGGGCTCTTCAGTTCGTGGGTCAGGGTGTGCACGTAACGCTCGACGTAGGCCTTGCCTTCCAGCTCGGTGCGCATGCGCTCCACCGCCTTGGCCAGTTGCCCCAGTTCGCCGCCGCGCACAGTGGGCATTTCGGCGCGCTGCCCCTCGCTGACGGCCTGGGCGTAGCGAGTGAGCTTGCCCAGCGCCGCGCTGAGCCACCAGGACAGCGCTGCGCCAATCAGCAGGCCAAGGCCGATCAGCCCGGCGCCGAGCCAGCCAAGACGCGTTTGCGAGCGCTCGATATAGGGCTGCAGGGTGCGGTTAGGTTTGGCCACCGAGACCACGCCAATGATCTGCTCGCCATCCCTGATAGGTGCGGCGACATACATCACCGAAGAGTCGGGATCGTCCGGGTCTTCGCGGGTCGAGCGGGCGCCGTACTGGCTGCGCAGGGTCAGCAGCACATCGTTCCAGCGCGAATAATCCTGGCCGACCGCCAGGCCAGTGGAGTCGAGCAGGACGATGCCCTGGGCGTCGGTGACGTAGATGCGGTGGTTGACCTCGGCCTTGGTCAGCCCCCAGATGCTGGCCTGGGCTGGCGCCGGCCATAGGCCTCCAGTGCGTCGTTCAGGCGGCCCTCGCCGAGGGTGCCGGCCTTGACCTCGTCACGCAGGATCTCGGCCAGCAGGTTGGCGGTGTCGACCAGCGCCTCCTCGGTGCTCTGGCGTACACCGGGCGAATCTCGTCCATCACCGTGCTCAGCACGAACCAGCCGGCCAGGCCGACGAAGAGGAAGTAGACGAGGACGATGCGTACGCCAAGTGGCATGACTCAGGCCCCCCGCTTCGAAACTGTAGCCCAGGCCGCGATGCATCTGGATCGCCTCTTCGCGCGGGGCGATGGCGCGCAGTTTGGCGCGCACACTCTTGATATGGCTGTCGATGTTGCGCTCGTAGCCGGCCTCACTGGCCACGCCGAGGGCATCGAGCAATTGCTCGCGCGCATAGACCCGGCGTGGCTGGCCGAGCAGCGTGCGCAGCAGGCGAAATTCGTGGCGGGTCAGGCTCAGGGCCTGGCCATGGTAGTGAATGCGAAAGGCGGCATCATCGATCTGAAAGGTGCTCGGCGCGCTGGCTGCTGGTGCTTCACGCGGCGCCACGCGTTTGAGGATGGCCTTGACCCTGGCGGCGACCTCACGCGGGCTGAAGGGTTTGACCACGTAGTCGTCGGCGCCGATTTCCAGACCCACCACGCGGTCGATCTCCTCGCTGCGCGCGGTGAGGAAGATCACCGGTAGTTCGGAGAAGAGACGCAGGCGCTTGCACACTTCGAAGCCGCTGATATCGGGCAGGCCGACGTCGAGAATGGCCTGGTCGAAGGCGCCATTTTCCAGCAGCGTCAGCGCCTCGCCGCCCAGGCTCGACCAGTGCGTGACGAAGCCTTCAGCCTGCAGGGCATAGACCAGCGTATCGGCAATCGCGGCTTAGTCTTCGTCTACGAGTATCTGCGGCATCGGGCGTCCTGCACCTGTTGGGCAACAGCGGCAGACTGCCGGGGGCCGGATCATGCATCAAGCGGGCGATAGCGTAGGACTGGGGCAGCCCGTCAGGGGTGGTTGGCGGGTTGCACCCGCCCTACGCAACTGGCAAAACGGGAGGAGTCCATATACGGATGGAATCCGGGGGAGTGAACGGACGACTTCCCGGATTGCATTGGGCTACGCGCTCAGGGAATCTCGCCGCGGATGTACTGCTCCAGCTGACGGATCAGGTCGGCCTGTTCGGCAATGGTTTCCTTGACCAGGTCACCGATGGACAGCAGGCCAATCAGTTCGCCCTCGGCCAGCACCGGCAGGTGACGCAGGCGGCGCTCGGTCATCAGTTGCATGCAATATTGCAGATTGTCACGCGGGCTGACGCTGATCACCTCACGGGTCATGATCGTGTTGACCTTGGCATCCAGCATCGAGCGGTCGGCCAGTGCCGCCTTGCGCACGTAATCGCGCTCGCTGACGATGCCGACCATGCGTCCGCCGGAGAGCACCACGAGCGCACCAACGCCCTTTTCCGCCATGATGCGCAGCCCATCGAGCAGGGAGTCGTCCGCGTCGACGCTGTAGAGAAAGGTGTTGGACTTGGTTCTGAGCAGTTCGGCAACCGTTTTCATGCTGGGGGCTCCGCGTTGTTTGCAGTGTTTTTAGCAGAGTTGGCCAGCCAGGTCAGCCCGGTAATGTTCTACAAGCTGTTTATCGGCGACAGCAACCCGGATATTCCGGGTGCCCGCCTGCGTGGATCATGACGACCTCTGCAATCTTTCCCTGGTTTCAGCCGAGGGTGAAGCGCCCGGTATTCTGCGCCAGCCCTTTCGCTGCCTAGGCGCAGTTGCTCGGCAGCGCTGCTCACGGCCTGGGCGCCATCGAGCAGTTGTCCGGCGGCCTGATCGACCTGCTGGATATTGCCACTGACCTCATCGGCGGTGGCCGCCTGCTGCTCGGCAGCCGTGGCGATCTGCGCCAGTCGGTCGCTGACGCGCTGCACCGAGTCGACGATGTTCTGCAGTTCATCACCCATGGCCAGCACGCTGCCGATGTCGCCGTCGGCCTGGCTGCAGGCTTCTTCCATCAGGGTGACCGACTGTCCAACCACGCGCTGCAGGTTGTCCACGGTCTGGGCGATTTCCTGGGTCGAGTCCTGGGTGCGATTGGACAGCGAGCGCACTTCATCAGCGACCACGGCGAAGCCTCGCCCAGCCTCACCCGCACGCCGTCAGGGAAACACTGAAAAAATCGTCATGCCCGCGCAGCGGGTATCCAAAACCTGCAAAGCATCTGGGCTCACGCCATAGCGGGAGTGACGACAGATGGCTTTTGCAGCACAGTCTCAGCGGCCGCGCCCCTCCAGATCCATCCCACTCCACAACTCGTCGAGCCGCTCGAACCCCCACTCTTCGGCCGACTCGCGCCCGACGATACGGTCCTGGTCGGCAATCTTGCTCAGGTCGACGATGCTTTGCGGCAGCGGCAAGCGCGACTTGGTCGAGAAGAACACCTTGACCCTGGGCGCCAGCAGCGCCTTGGGATTCTGCTCCATGACCACCGCCAGACGCCCGCTCTGCAGGCGCACCAGCGCGCCGACCGGGTAGATGCCAACCGTTTTGACGAAGGCCTGGAACACGGCCTCGTCGAAGTGCCCCTTCCACTCGGCCATCTTGCGGATCGACTCGGCCGGGTCCCAGCCCTGCTTGTAGGGACGGTTCGAGGTGATGGCGTCATACACGTCGCAGACCGCGCCCATCTTCGCCATCAGGCTGATCTGGTCACCCTGCAGACGGTGAGGATAGCCACTGCCGTCGACCTTTTCGTGGTGATGCAGGCATACGTCGAGCACCAGCGCGCTGACCTGTTTGCTCGCCAGCAGAATGCTGCCGCCTTCCTCCGGGTGCTTGCGCACCTTGGCGAACTCGGTGTCGGTAAGCTTGCCGGGCTTGTCCAGCAGCTCCTGCGGGACGGCCATCTTGCCGATGTCATGCAGCAGCCCGGCCAGCCCGGCCTCACGCACGGCATCGTCGGGCAAGCCGAGCTTGCGCGCCAGCGCGATCATCAGCGCGCATACGGCAACCGAGTGCATGTAGGTGTATTCGTTGCTGTGCTTGAGCCGCGCCAGGCTGATCAGCGCGTTGGGATGACGCAGAACCGATTCGGAAATCTCCTCGACCAGTGCCGCGGCCTGCTCGAACTGCAGCGCCTGCCCCATGCGCGCATCGTTAAACATCTCCATGACCGCCTGCCGGGAACGCGCGCAGAGTTTGACGGCCTGTTCCAGCTCCTGCTCCATCGACAGGGCTTTGACCTTGGGCGGCTCGATGGCGGCCAGCAGCCGCGCTTCGGCCTCGCATTCGGCCTCTTCTTCGGTCGTGGCCTGCACACCTGGGGCTACATCAGCCCCCTTGCCGACATCGATCCACAGCTCGGTGATCGCACTGCTGTGAATGCGGGCCAGATCCTTTTCCGAGCTGAGCATGAACTTGGACTTCCAGAAGGGGTGATCCATCCATGATCCGCAAAACTCCTGGATGTACATACCGACCCGCAGATCGGCCACCGCAATGCGTTTCAACATCGACATCATCCAGAACGGGTTGGCGAGGGAGTCCGGGAGCTGGGCCTTGTCATTGTCGGATAATTCCCTGATTTTTCACACTGACCCGCATCAGGGCTTTGACAAAAAATGGCCATAGGCCACTGGTGACGATTTTGAGCCACACCCAACAGGTGCTTATGATGCGGCGTCCACGCCTGCCAAGGAGTTGCCATGCGCCCCCTGTTGATCGGTCTACTCAATGTCATTCTGCTGCTGGGTAACACCCTGCTGCTGATCGGCCCACTGCTGCTGATCGCCCTGGCCAAGTTCGTCCTGCCGGGCCAGGCGGCGCGCGATGCCTGCTCGCGCGGGGTGATGTGGGTGGCCGAATTTTGGGCGGAGAACTGCAAACGCATCTTCGCCCTGCTGACGCCGACACACTGGGACATCCGCGGCAACGCCGAGCTGCGCAGAGACCGCTCCTACCTGGTGATCAGCAATCACCAGTCCTGGGTCGACATTCCCGCCCTGGTGCAGGCCTTCAACCGCAGGACGCCCTACTTCAAGTTCTTCCTCAAGCAGCAACTGATCTGGGTGCCCTTTCTCGGCCTGGCCTTCTGGGCGCTCGATTACCCCTTCATGAAGCGTTACTCCAAGGCCTTCCTCGACAAGAACCCGCACATGAAGGGCAAGGATCTGGAGATCACCAAGGCCGCCTGCGAGAAGTTCAAGCGCTTGCCGGTCACCGTGGTCAACTTCCTCGAAGGCACTCGCTTCACACCCGCCAAGCAGGCTCAGCAACAATCACCCTACCGCTACCTGCTCAAGCCCAAAGCCGGCGGCGTGGCGTTCGTACTCGCGACGCTGGGTGAACAGATCGACGCCGTGCTGGACGTGACACTGGTGTATCCCGAGGGCAAAGCGCCGGGCTTTTGGGCACTGCTCAGCGGTCAGGTGGACAAGGTGATCGTCGATATCCAGACGCGCAACCTGGCTGCCGAACTGTGGCAGGGCGACTACCAGAACGACCCGGTATTTCGCCAGTACATGCAGGACTGGGTCACTCAACTCTGGCAGGAGAAGGACGCGCGCATCGCGCAAATCCGTGCCGAGTGGCAGTGATTGCACGTAACAGAAAATGGGAGCCCGCAGGCTAATGCCAGTCAGTTAAGCCGTTGCACTCGATCTTTGCAGGAGCCGGCTTGCCGGCGATCCGCCATAAAAAGCATCGCCAGCAAGCTGGCTCCTACGAAAAGCGCCCCCTCTACTGCAAGTAGGAGGGGGTGGTGACGAACTTATCTGATCAGCATTAGCCTGCGGGCTCCCGAAAGACGACGCCAACAACTGCGCCTTTGTCGTGAAAGGTAGCGGCCTGGGACTAAGCCCAGGTCACGACGTCACGCCGCACTGAAGGTCTTATGCGGGTCGATGACGAATTTCTTCGGCACGCCGGCATCGAACTCGCCGTAGCCACGCGGCGCATCGTCCAGGCTGATGACCTGCACACCGACCACCTCGGCGATGTTGATGCGATCCCACATGATGGCCTGCATCAGCGCGCGGTTGTACTTCATCACCGGGGTCTGGCCGGTGTGGAAGCTGTGCGACTTGGCCCAGCCGAGGCCGAAGCGGATGCTCAGAGCGCCGATCTTCGCCGCCGCGTCCACCGCGCCCGGGTCTTCGGTGACGTAGAGGCCGGGAATACCGATCTTGCCGGCCACGCGGGTGACCTGCATCAGCGAGTTGAGCACGGTGGCCGGGGCCTCGTGCTGCGCGCCGTCATGGCCGTGACCGCGGGCCTCGAAGCCCACGCAGTCGATGGCGCAATCGACTTCCGGCTCGCCGAGCAGCTCGGCGATCTGCTCATGCAGCGGCGTGTCCTTGGACAGGTCGGCGATCTCGAAGCCCACCGCCTTGGCATGGGCCAGGCGCACCGGGTTGACGTCGCCGACTATGACCACGGCGGCGCCGAGCAGACGCGCCGAAGCGGCGGCGGCCAGACCGACCGGGCCGGCACCGGCGACGTAGACGGTGCTGCCCGGGCCAACGCCCGCAGTGACCGCACCGTGGTAACCGGTGGGCAGAATGTCGGACAGGCAGGTCAGGTCACGGATCTTCTCCATGGCCTTGTCGCGGTCCGGCAGCTTGAGCAGATTGAAGTCGGCGTAGGGCACCAGCACGTATTCGGCCTGACCGCCGGTCCAGTCGCCCATGTCGACGTAGCCGTAGGCGCCACCGGCACGCGCTGGGTTGACGGTCAGGCAGACGCCGGTGTGCTGTTCCTTGCAGCTGCGGCAGCGGCCGCAGGCGACGTTGAAGGGCACGGAAACCAGATCGCCGATCTGCAGACGCTCGACATCGCGGCCCTTCTCGATCACCTCACCGGTGATCTCGTGGCCCAGCACCAGGCCGACCTGTGCGGTGGTACGGCCACGCACCATGTGCTGGTCGGAGCCACAGATATTGGTGGAAACGACTTTCAGGATGACCCCGTGCTCGATCTTCTTGCCGCGCGGATCCTGCATTTTCGGGTAGTCGATCTTCTGCACTTCGACCTTGCCCGTACCGAGATAAACCACACCACGATTACCAGACATGCGTAACTCTCCTTTCTTGTTGTGGACACAAGACGCGACCGACGGGCCGCGCGACCTTGCACTGGAGCTTGTTGCATCTGTTGCCGGAAACCGCCGGTAAAGCCTGGCAGGGCGGTTTCCGTAGGGTGGGCCGAGCGGCGATCCGCCTTAGCCCACCAATTACGTTCTTCCGTTGCGCCTGGTGGGCTAAAGCCCACCCTACAAATGGCACCGTTGTTACCGTAGGGTGGGCTTTAGCCCACCAAATAGCGTTTTACGTTGCGACTCCTTCTCTAGGGTGGGCCGGGCGGCCTTCCACTTTAGCCTACCGAAAAAGCCTGTGGGCTGAAGCGGAGCGCCGCCCGACCCACCCTACAGCCAGGTAGCCTCGTGTTCAGGCGTTGAGCACCACAGTGCGGTTGGCATTGAGGAACACACGGCGGTCGATGTGGTAGCCGACGGCGCGGGCCAGGGTCAGACATTCGATATCGCGGCCCTTGGCGATCAGGTCCTCCGGGTAATGCGCGTGATCCACCGCCTCCACGCCCTGGGCGATGATCGGCCCCTCGTCGAGGTCGTTGTTGATGTAGTGCGCCGTGGCACCGACCAACTTGACGCCCTTCTGGTAGGCCTGGTGGTAGGGCTTGGCGCCCTTGAAACCGGGCAGCAGCGAGTGGTGGATATTGATCGCCCAGCCGTCCAGCCGGCGACACAGCTCGGGCGACAGCACCTGCATGTAGCGGGCGAGCACCACCAGCTCCGCGCCGGTGTCCTCGATCACCTGCAGCACCTTGCGCTCTTGCGCCGGCTTGTCGGCCGGATCGAGCGGGAAATGGTGGTAGGGAATGCCGTGCCAGCGCGCCAGCGGTTCCAGATCCGGGTGGTTGGACACCACCGCCACCACGTCCATGGCCAACTGGCCGATGCGCTGGCGATACAGCAAGTCATGCAGGCAGTGGTCGGCCTTGGACACCATCAGCACCACCTTGGCGCGGTAGCCCGGCGGGGTCAGCTCGACCTGCATGTCGAAGGGTGCCAGACGCTCGGCCACACCGGCGCGAAAGGCGGCCTCGTCGAAATCCTGCGGCTGACGGAACTCGACACGGATGAAGAAGCGTGAGGACAGCCGGTCATCGAAGCTGTGATGCTCGGTGACGTAGCAGCGCTGCTCGAACAGAAAGCGGGTTACCGCATCCACGGTGCCGAGCACGCTCGGGCAATGGGCGGTGAGAATCCAGGTGTCGGGGGTGCGGCTCATAATAGACTCCATTGCTGTTCACCCCTCTCCCTTGGGAGAGGGGCCGGGGGTGAGGGCTATCCGACACAATGCGGTCTGCCCTTCCCCTCACCCCAACCCTCTCCCAGAGGGAGAGGGGGTTGTTCGTGGCTGCTTGTGAGACCCACGCCAGACACACGTCATAGCGAACTCCCCTCAGCGTTGGCATCCTGCGCCCCCTACCTCCTGCTCCATGCAGTCGTCTCCGGGAGGAAGAGGGAGCTGTCCGCGTATACCTCAGGTTCAGCTTCAGGCCTCAACCGCCAACCCATACTCGGCACTGGCATCCTGCAGCCACAGCCAGAAGTAGTCGGCGAAGCTGCGGCGGATCACCAGCTCCCAGGTCTCCTCGCCAGTGTGGCGAATCACCAGTTGGGACTTGGCGAACACCGTGCCCACCGCCTTGCCCACCGGGAAGTTGCTCGGGTGCACGTCGTAGCTGGTCGATTTCATCAGCAGTTCACGCACCTTCGGCCCGGATAGCTCCAGCAGGGTCTGTCCGCCGCTGACGTTGACCACCGAGATATGCTGGCCATCCAGCGCTTCGCGCAGCCGGCGCTCGACCTCGAACTCGCTGCCGCCGGGCACGATCAGCAGCCATTCGTCCGGGCCCAGCCACTGCAGCGAGGTGTCGCCGTCGGCGACCAGGGTCAGCGCCACCGGCAGTTCCAGACCCAGGGCCTTGTGCACACCGCCGGAGAAACCGGCGTCCTTGGCATCCCCACGAATCACCAGATGCCCGCGCAGTTTCTTCTCGCGCAGGGTGATGCCGGCGTTCTTGCGGCCCTTGCCGACCAGCTCATGCAGGCCGGCGTGGTGCAGTGGCGACTGCCCGGCGATGTCGGCGGGGCGTTGCTGATAGACGTTGACGTTAGACATTCTGGCGATCCCCTTTCGGGTCATAGAACACGGAGCTGCAGATTTCGGCTTCGATCACGCTGCCATCGGCCAGCGGTGCGAACACACGCTCGCCCATGCGCTTGAGGCCGCCTTTGACCACCGCCATGGCGAAGCTGTAACCCATCGCCGCGCTCATGTAGCTGGAGGTGACGTGGCCGACCATCTGCATCGGGATGGACTGTTTCGGGTCGAACACCAGTTGCGCACCTTCCGGCAGCACCTGATTCGGGTCGACCGGTTTCAGCCCGACCAGCTGCTTGCGGTCTTCGCGCAGGCAGTCGGCGCGGTTCATGCCGCGCTTGCCGATCCAGGAGAACGGCTTGGTACGGCCGACGCACCAGCCCATGTTCAGATCGTCCGGGGTCACCGAGGCGTCGGTGTCCTGGCCAACGATGATGAAGCCCTTCTCCGCACGCAGTACGTGCATGGTCTCGGTGCCGTAGGGAGTCAGGTCGAACTCCTTGCCGGCTTCGATGATCTGCTCCCACACGCCCAGAGCGTAGTCGGCCTGCACGTTGACCTCGTAGCTCAGCTCGCCGGTGAAGGAGATGCGGAACACCCTCGCCGGCACGCCGCCGACCAGGCCTTCCTTCCAGCTCATGAAGGGGAAGGCGTCCTTGTCCAGGTCGATGTCGGTGACCTTGGCCAGCAGCTTGCGGCTGTTGGGGCCGGACAGGGTCATGGTCGCCCAGTGGTCGGTGACCGAGGTGAAGTACACCTTCAGCTCCGGCCATTCGGTCTGGTGGTATATTTCCAGCCATTCCAGCACGCGCGCCGCGCCGCCAGTGGTGGTGGTCATGAGGAAATGGTTGTCGCCGAGACAGGCGGTAACGCCGTCGTCGAAGACCATGCCATCTTCCTTGCACATCAGGCCATAGCGCGCCTTGCCCACATCGAGCTTGGTCCAGGCGTTGGTGTAGACGCGGTTGAGGAACTCGCGCGCATCCGGGCCCTGAATGTCGATCTTGCCCAGGGTGGAAGCATCGAGGATGCCCACGCTGCTGCGCACGGCCAGGCACTCGCGGGCCACGGCTGCGTGCAGGTCCTCGCCATTTTTCGGGAAGTACCAGGGGCGCTTCCACTGGCCGACGTCCTCGAACTCGGCGCCGTTCTTCACATGCCAGGCCTGCATCGCGGTGTAGCGCTTGGCATCGAACAGCTCACCACAGTGGCGACCGGCCACGGCGCCGAAAGTCACCGGCGTGTAATTCGGACGGAACATGGTGGTGCCCATCTGCACGATGCTGATGCCCATCGAACGCGCGGCGATAGCCAGGCCGTTGATGTTGCCCAGCTTGCCCTGGTCGGTGCCGAAGCCCAGTGCGGTGTAACGTTTGACGTGCTCGACCGACTCGAAGCCCTCGCGCGTCGCCAGCTCGATGCCGGCGGCGGTGACGTCGTTCTGCAGGTCGACGAACTGCTTGGGTGCGCGCGCGGTGGATTTGTCGTGCGGCACCTGGAACAGCGCCAGCATCGGCTCCTCGTGCAACGCCTCGACCTGCGGCAGGCTGCCGCTAACCGCCTTGTAACCGGCCTCGGCAGCTGCCTTGGCGCCCGCCTCGAAGCCATTGGCGAGCACGTCACCGAGGGCGAACACGCCATTCACCGCACCCGCGTCGATGCGCTGCTGGATGCCGTTGCCCGGCCCCGGCACGAAACCGAGGATGTCCTCGCGCCATTCGGGGCGACCACCCAGGTGCGACGCCAAGTGCACCACCGGGCTGTAGCCACCGGAGCTGACGATCAGGTCGCAGTCGAGCACTTCGCCAGGGCTGGTGACCTTGTGTGCCTTGGCATCGATCGCGCAGATGCGCGCACCGGTCACGCGCTTGCTGCCACGTGCCTCGACCACTGCGCTGCCGGTGAGGATGCGCACGCCACGCGCACGCGCTTCCTCGACCCAGGCGCCACGCGGGTTGCTGCGGGCATCGGCGACAGCCACCACCTTGCGACCGGCATCGAGCCAGTCGAGCACCACGCGGTAGGCATAATCGTTGTTGGTCGACAGCACCAGTTCCTGCCCTGGCGCCACGCCATAACGACGCACGTAGGTCGACACGGCGCCAGCCAGCATATTGCCCGGTACATCGTTGTTGGCGTACACCAGCGGCCGCTCATGGGCGCCGCTGGCCAACACCACACGCTTGGCACGCACGCGGTGCATGCGCTGACGGGCCTGGCCCATCGGCGCGGTTTCACCGAGGTGGTCGGTGAGGCGCTGGTGGATGGTGAGGAAGTTGTGGTCGTGGTAACCGTTGACCGTGGCGCGAGGCAGCAGGGTCACTTCCGGCATTGCCTGCAACTCGGCGATGACCTGCGCTACCCAGTCGGCGGCGGGCTTGCCGTCGAGGGTTTCGCGGGTATCGAGCAGGCTGCCGCCGAACTCTTCCTGTTCATCGGCAAGAATCACCCGCGCGCCGCTACGGCCAGCAGCCAGCGCGGCGGCGAGACCGGCAGGGCCGGCACCGACGATCAGCACGTCGCAGTGCTGGTTGAGCTGGTCGTAGATATCCGGGTCGACTTCGGTGGGCGAGCGACCTAAGCCTGCGGCCTTGCGGATGTACTTCTCATAGGTCATCCACAGGTTCTGCGGATACATGAAGGTCTTGTAGTAGAAACCGGGCGGCATCATGCCGCCGCCGACCTTGCCGAGGATGCCCATCAGGTCGGTGTTGACGCTCGGCCAGCCGTTGGTGCTGTTGGCCACCAGGCCGCTGTACAGCGCCTGCTGGGTGGCGCGCACGTTAGGGATCTGCGCCGCTTCGGTGGAGCCGATCTGCAGCACGGCGTTGGGCTCTTCCGCGCCCGCAGCGACGATGCCGCGTGGGCGCGAGTACTTGAAGCTGCGGCCGACGATGTCGACGCCGTTGGCCAGCAGCGCGGCGGCCAGGCTGTCGCCGGCGAAACCCTGATAGGTCTGGCCGTTGAAGGTGAAGCTCAGCGCCTGGCTGCGGTCGATGCGACCACCCTTGGCAAGACGATTGACCTGACTCATGCCGTTACTCCTTCTGCCACGGCTTGCTTGTCGGTGGCCCCGGCTGCGGTGACCGAAGGCTTCTCGCCGACCTTGTAGGTCTCGAGGATCTCGTAGGTCACGGTGTGGCGGGTGGCGTTGAAATACTTGCGGCAACCGGCTGCGTGTACCCACAGCTCGTGGTGGATGCCGCGCGGGTTGTCGCGGAAGAACATGTACTCGCCCCACTCGGCATCGCTGCAGGCATCGGGATCGAGCGGGCGGGCGATGTGCGCCTGACCCTTGGCGTGGAATTCCTCTTCGGAGCGCAGTTCGCCACAGTAGGGGCAGAAGATGTGCAGCATGTTGGCCTCCTGAAACACTCCCCGCTCGCAGATGCCAACGGGGTTTATCTTGTCTCCCCTCTCCCACTTGTGGGAGAGGGGTCGGGGGAGAGGGCATTCGGTGTTGGCCGCGCTACCCTCTCCCGGCCCTGCGGGCCACCCTCTCCCGCAAGCGGGAGAGGGTCATCAGCTTTGCGCTACGCGCGCTTTTAGTGAGCCACTGCAGCGGCGCCGTGCTCGTCGATCAGTGCGCCGGTGTGAAAACGGTCGATGGAGAACGGCTTGGCCAGCGGGTGCATCTCACCCTTGGCCAGGCTGGCGGCGAAGACGTGGCCCGAACCCGGCGTGGCCTTGAAGCCACCGGTACCCCAACCGCAGTTGAAGAACAGGTTGTCCACCGGGGTCTTGGAAATGATCGGGCAGGCATCCGGGCTGGTGTCGACGATGCCGCCCCACTGGCGGTTCATGCGTACCCGCGAGAGCACCGGGAACATCTCGACGATGGCCTGCAGGGTGTGCTCGATAGTGTGGTAGGAGCCGCGCTGGCCGTAGCCGTTGTAGCCGTCGATGCCGGCACCGATGACCAGATCGCCCTTGTCCGACTGGCTGATGTAGCCATGCACGGCGTTGGACATGATCACGCTGTCGATGATCGGTTTGATCGGCTCGGACACCAGCGCTTGCAGCGGGTGCGATTCCAGCGGCAGACGGAAGCCGGCGAGCCCCGCCATATGCCCGGAATTACCGGCAGTGACCACACCGACGCGCTTGGCGCCGATGAAACCCTTGTTGGTCTCGACACCGATCACCGCACCGTTCTGTTTGCGGAAACCGATCACCTCGGTGTTCTGGATCAGGTCGACGCCCAGGGCATCGGCGGCACGTGCGTAGCCCCAGGCCACGGCGTCGTGACGGGCGACGCCACCGCGACGCTGTACGGTGGAACCCATCACCGGGTAACGGGTGTTCTTGCTGCAGTCGAGGTAGGGAATCTCCGCCTCGACCTGCTTGGCATCCAGCAGTTCACCATCCACGCCATTGAGGCGGTTGGCGCTGACGCGGCGCTCGGCGTCACGCATGTCCTGCAGGGTGTGGCAGAGGTTGTAGACACCGCGCTGGGAGAACATGACGTTGTAGTTGATGTCCTGCGACAGCCCTTCCCACAACTTCATCGCGTGTTCGTAGAGCTGCGCGGACTCGTCCCACAGGTAGTTGGAACGCACGATGGTGGTGTTGCGCGCGGTGTTGCCGCCGCCGAGCCAGCCCTTCTCCACCACTGCGACGTTCTTCACGCCGAACTCCTTGGCCAGGTAATAGGCTGTGGCCAGGCCGTGGCCGCCACCGCCGACGATGATCACGTCGTACACCGGCTTGGGCGTCGGGTTACGCCACATGCGCTGCCAGTTCTCATGGTGGCTGAACGAGTGCTTGAACAGGCCGAAGCCGGAATAACGTTGCATGAAGATGCTCCTTGAATCTGTTCTCGAACGCCTAACCTGTAGGAGCCAGCTTGCTGGCGATCCAGCCGAGCTCGTTGTAATGGATCGCCAGCAAGCTGGCTCCTACAACAGAGCAGAAGGCTTTAGCGGTATACGGGGTAGTCCGCGCACAGCCCGGCGACCAGCTTGGCCACCTGCGCCTCGACATCGGCATCGCCAAGGTGATCGAGGATGTCGCAGATCCAGCCGGCCAGCGCCTGGCACTGGGCGACCTTGAAGCCACGGGTGGTCACCGCCGGCGTGCCGATACGGATGCCCGAGGTCACGAACGGCGACTGCGGGTCGTTGGGCACGGCGTTCTTGTTCACGGTGATGCCGGCGCGGCCAAGGGCAGCATCGGCCTCCTTGCCGGTCAGCCCCTGCTTGATCAGGCTGAGCAGGAACAGGTGGTTGTCGGTGCCGCCAGACACCACTTCGTAGCCGCGCTCGATGAACACCTGGGCCATGGCCTGGGCGTTGTCGATGACCTGTTGCTGGTAGGCCTTGAACTCCGGCTCCATGGCCTCCTTGAAGCACACCGCCTTGGCGGCGATGACGTGCATCAGCGGGCCGCCCTGGGCACCGGGGAATACGGCGGAGTTGAGCTTCTTCTCGATCTCTTCGTTGGCCTTGGCCAGGATCAGGCCGCCACGCGGGCCACGCAGAGTCTTGTGGGTGGTGGTAGTGACCACATCGGCGAAGGGAATCGGGTTCGGGTACAGACCGGCGGCGACCAGGCCAGCGACGTGGGCCATGTCGACGAACAGCAGCGCACCGACCTTGTCGGCGATGGCGCGAAAGCGCGGGAAATCCAGGGTCTTGGAGTAGGCGGAAAACCCGGCGACGATGATCTTCGGCTTGTGCTCCACGGCCAGGCGCTCGACCTCGTCGTAGTCGATCAGCCCGGTAGCGGTGTCCAGGCCGTACTGCACGGCGTTGTAGAGTTTGCCCGAGGACGACACCTTGGCGCCGTGAGTCAGGTGGCCGCCGTGGGCCAGGCTCATGCCGAGGATAGTGTCGCCGGCATTGAGCAACGCCAGGTACACGGCGCTGTTGGCCGAGGAACCGGAGTGCGGCTGAACGTTGGCGTAATCGGCGCCGAACAGCGCCTTGGCGCGGTCGATGGCCAGTTGCTCGACCTTGTCGACATACTCGCAGCCACCGTAATAACGCTTGCCCGGATAACCTTCGGCGTACTTGTTGGTCAGGCCGCTGCCCTGCGCTTCCATCACCCGCTGACTGCAGTAGTTCTCCGAGGCGATCAGCTCGATATGCTCTTCCTGACGGCGTTCTTCCTGATCGATCGCCGCGAGCAACTCGTCGTCGTAACCCTGAATCTGATCCTGCTTGCTGAACATCTCAACTCTCCTGCAGCGCCTGTGGGCGGCGGTCTTGGACGGGCAGGCCGGCAAGGCCCTGTGCAGCGATGGTAGGGCCGCCCCTGCCCGCCCAAATGCCTGCCAACGCCGTGAGAGCATTCGTTTGCGACATGGCCTTGTCGCAATCAGGCGCGTCGCGGGTGCGCCGCTGGTTTGCACACAAATCACGGGGATCAAACTGTGGATAAACCGTGCATACAACGCCCGCCCCCAGGAATGGCAGGGGCTCCCGCAAAAAGGTCATTCCTGATCGATATCAAGCAGTTAACAACATCAGCCATACACAGAAGCCGTGGACTAGCCTGTGGAAAAGCTGTCAGCAGATTGCTGCCGGCCTTGCACTCACTGCGATACAGGGCTGCGCTCAATATCCATACACCCGCACCGCCACCCTGGCTTATCCACCAGCGACATGAGCGAGAGGCAGGGATCGGTTGGGGATATGCACAGAAGATGTGGATGAAACTGTGCATAGGCTGTTCGACGCAGGCGCGAAGCCAGAGCAGCCGGGGCTTGCCGAGAGACGGCTAAAAATCGAACAGGATCAAATAGATAGACGCGGCTTGTGCACAAATACTGTGGGCGCCACTGTGCACTGCCTGTGGAAATCCGGCGCCAGGCCAGAGCCCACGGGGCTCCGGCACAAGCGCACGTTATTTACTCAGCCACTTATGGCTTGAGTTTCTCTCCGCAACTGCTGGAGGCATTTACCAGGCGCTGCTGCATGGTAGGGTCAGGCGGAGACTGGCGACTCATTTCCTGCAACTCGGCCTCGCTGAATTCCTTGCTGACGCTGGTCGCAGCGCAGTCGCAATAAGCACGCAGTTGTGGCTCCTCGTAGCCTGCCGGTGCGCCAGCGATGCACTGCTGAACGAATTCGGTCTTGGCATCATCCGACCACTCGGCAGCGGAAACGGGCAGCGCCACGGCCAGCGGCAGAGCAAGGGCGAGCAGGTGACGATAAGTCATGGGAAACTCCTTCTCTTGATTGCGGAGAGCGGATCGACTGCCGCCCTCTGGTAAGTGTGAACGCCAGAGCAAGCTTCAAGTTCCATCTGCTAGCCGAACGTTTGGCCACGAACCGACTCGGCAGTACGCTTCAGCGCAACAACTCGTCGCGGCGACGGACGCCTGACAGATAGCCGCAGGGTTAAAGTAGAGGCTTTCCCGGCAGACCCGCCGGCAGGTTTTTCAGAAGGAACGCGCCAATGCCCGACAATGCCCAGCAATTCGCCAGCGACAACTACTCCGGCATCTGTCCCGAAGCCTGGGCCGCCATGGCCGAGGCCAACCAGGGCCACCAGCGCGCCTACGGCGATGACGAATGGACGGCGCGCGCTGCCGATCACTTCCGCCGCCTGTTCGAGACCGACTGCGAGGTGTTCTTCGCCTTCAACGGCACCGCCGCCAACTCCCTGGCCCTGGCCTCGCTGTGCCAGAGCTACCACAGCGTGATCTGCTCGGAGACCGCCCACGTCGAAACCGACGAATGCGGCGCACCGGAGTTCTTCTCCAACGGCTCCAAGCTGCTGTTGGCCAAGACCGATAACGGCAAGCTGACCCCGCAAGCGATCCGCGAGATCGCCCGCAAGCGTCAGGATATCCACTACCCGAAACCGCGCGTGGTCACCCTCACCCAGGCCACCGAAGTAGGCACTGTCTATCGCCCGGAAGAAGTCCGCGCCATCAGCCAGGTCTGCGAGGAGCTGGGCCTGCACCTGCACATGGACGGCGCACGCTTCTCCAACGCCTGCGCCTTCCTCGGCTGCAGCCCGGCGGAGTTGACCTGGAAGGCTGGCGTCGATGTGCTGTGCTTCGGCGGCACCAAGAACGGCATGGCCGTCGGTGAGGCCATCGTCTTCTTCAACAAGGATCTGGCCGAGGACTTCGACTACCGCTGCAAGCAGGCCGGCCAACTGGCCTCGAAGATGCGCTACCTGTCCGCGCCCTGGGTCGGCATCCTGCAGAACGATGTCTGGCTGAAATACGCCAACCACGCCAACCGCTGCGCGCAGTTGCTGGCCACCCTGGTGGCGGATGTACCCGGCGTCAGCCTGATGTTCCCGGTGGAAGCCAACGGCGTGTTCCTGCAACTGTCGGAGCCGGCCATCGCCGCCCTCACCGCCCGTGGCTGGCGCTTCTACACCTTCATCGGCGCTGGCGGCGCGCGCTTCATGTGCAGCTGGGATACCGACGAAGCCCGCGTACGTCAGTTGGCCGCGGATATCCGTGAAGTAATGAGCGCCTGAATGACGCCATGACGCACCTGTGGGAGGGGCTTTAACCGCGACCAGAACCAAGGTGGCGATCAATAGTCGATCGCCACATCCCCTTTCGGCACGCTGCAACACGACAGGATGTAGCCCTCGGCCACATCCTCGTCGGTGATGCCGCCGTTGTGCTCCATTTCCACTTCCCCGGCGGTCTTCATCACCTTGCAGGTACCGCAGATACCCATGCCACAGGCCTTAGGGATATGCAGGCCAAGCTTGGCCGCAGCGGCGTGCACGGTTTCACCAGGCACCACACGGATGCTCTTGCCGGTACTGATGAACTCCACCTGATTGAGCTCGGCCACCGGCACCTCGGGCGCCTCGGCGGCTTCGGCGGCCAGTTCCTTGACCTCGGCGCGGATCTCCGGTGGCGTCGGGCCGAAGGCCTCCTCGTGGTAGCGGCTCATGTCATAGCCCACCGCCTCGAGCAGACGCTTGACCGCGCTCATGTAGGGCGTCGGGCCACAGCAGAATATTTCGCGTTCGAGGAAGTCCGGGGCGATCAGCTCCAGCATTGGCTTGTTCAGGTAACCGCGATAGCCAGCCCAGGACTCGCCCAGCCCGTGCTTCTCGCAGATCACGTGCAGGCTGAAGTTGTTGATACGCGCCGCCATGTGCTCCAGCTCGCGCTGGTAGATGATGTCCTTGGGCGAGCGCGCGCTGTGCACGAAGATCATGTCGACGTTGGCGTTGGTGTCGTAGAACCAGCGCGCCATCGACATCACCGGCGTGATGCCGACCCCACCGGAGAGGAACAGCACCTTGTCGGAGGGAAAATCGATGGCATTGAACAGGCCCACCGGCCCATGCACTGGCACCTCGTCGCCTTCCTTGAAGTTGTCGTGCAGCCAGTTCGAGACCTTGCCGCCCGGCACCCGCTTGATGGTGATGGAGAAGCTGTAAGGCACCGAAGGCGAGCTGGAAATGGTGTAGGAGCGCATGATCGGCTGGCCATCGATCTCCAGCTCCAGGGTGACGAACTGCCCGGGCTTGAAGAAGAACAGCACGGGCTGGTCGGCCATGAAGCAGAAGGTGCGCACATCCCAGGTTTCCTGGATCACCTTGACGCAACGCACCAGGTGGCGGCCGTTGGTCCAGGTCTGCGTGGTAACCGGGTTGAGGAAGGCGTTGGTGGTGGTCATGAACAGCGCTCCACACGGCCGGATATCGGCCTATATACGGCGGATTGTGCGAAAGGCCGAGCACCGTCATTTATCTACCAGCGACATCCACATGCTTATCGCGACCTACCTGATAGCACGGGGGCTAGCGCGTCGGAAACGCATCCGGCCATGTCGCCCATGGATAAGGTTTCGCCTTGGCTCGGCTCCACACTCCGCCTCACCACGCATGCACGCCCATTGCAGGCGGCAGTGATAAACGACCACCTTGCGGCACATACCGTATCAGCCACTTTTTCCGGCAGGCATAACGCGCCAGCCACTGAGGAGCCAACATGGACTGCACCCAAAATCTGAGCCTGGGCGACCCGCTGGAGCCCGTCCGCAAGGCCACCGCGCAGATGCTGCACGAACGCGACCACAGCTTCTCGCTGCCGCAGCCGTTCTACAACGACGAGCGCCTGTTCCAGGTCGACATGCAGGAGATCTTCCACAAGGAATGGTTGATCGCCGGCATGACCAGCGAAATCCCGACCAAGGGCAACTTCCTCACCCTGCAGATCGGCGACAACCCGATCATCGTCATCCGCGGTGCCGAAGGTCAGATCCATGCCTTCCACAACGTCTGCCGCCATCGCGGTTCGCGCCTGTGCGTCTCCGACAAAGGCAAGGTCGCCAAGCTGGTCTGCCCCTACCACCAATGGACTTATGAGCTCGATGGTCGCCTGTTGTTCGCCGGCACCGAGATGGGCGAAGGCTTCAAGCTCTCCGACTACAACCTCAAACCGGTCAACTGCAAGACCGCTGGCGGCTTCATCTTCATCAGCCTGGCGGACAACCCGCCGGCCATCGACGAGTTCCTGAGCACCCTGGCTCATTACATGGAGCCGTACGACATGGAGAACACCAAGGTCGCGGTGCAGAGCGTCATGCACGAGAAGGCCAACTGGAAGCTGGTGATCGAGAACAACCGCGAGTGCTACCACTGCAACGGTTCGCACCCGGAACTGCTCAACACCCTGCTGGAATGGGATGACGTCACCGACCCGCGCGCCAGCCAGGCGTTCAAGGATCAGGTGGCCGAATGCACCAGCCGCTGGGACAAGGACAACATCCCCTACGCCCACGCCAGCTTCGGTCTGCGCAACCGCATCGTGCGCATGCCGCTGCTCAAGGGCACCGTCTCCATGACCCTGGACGGCAAGCCAGGCTGTAACAAGCTGATGGGCCGCATCACCGATCCGGACCTGGGCTCCATGCGCATCCTGCACCTGCCACATTCGTGGAACCACTGCATGGGCGATCACCTGATCAACTTCACCGTATGGCCGATCAGCGCCCAGGAGACGATCGTCATCACCAAATGGCTGGTGCACAAGGATGCAGTAGAAGGCGTCGACTATGACGTGGCGCGCCTGCGCCAGGTGTGGGACGCCACCAACGACCAGGATCGACGCCTCGGTGAGGAAAACCAGCGCGGCATCAACTCCACCGCCTACCAGCCGGGCCCGTACTCCAAGACCTACGAGTTCGGCGTGATCAACTTCCTCGACTGGTACAGCGAGCGCATGCTCAACAACCTCGGCGACACCCCGGCGCAACTGCGCCAGGTAGAGGGCTGACGCCGCCCCGCTGGGCCATGCCAGTGGCCGGCCTCATTAAGCCGGCCACTTCCCCCGCAAGCCTCCCCGCCGCAAGCGCATCACAGAACGCCGAGCGCTGACTGGCTCAGCACAAACGCCGCGCGGGCGCGCAAACTGATCCTTACTGAGCGTCGCCCTTGAAGCCCTTGGCGACGAAGTACACCTCACGCGAACGCGGACGCGAGGCTGCCGGCTTGCGCACCATGACCTTCTCGAAGGAACGCCGTACGTCGCGCAGGTACTCATCCGAACCCTCGCCCTGAAACACCTTGGCGACGAAGTTGCCGCCAGGTTTGAGCACCTGTCGGGCCATGTCCAGCACCAGTTCCACCAGATACATCGACGCTGCCTGATCGGCCACGCCGACGCCGCTGATATTGGGGGCGATGTCAGAGACGATCAAATCCGGGCGACGACCATCGAGCAGATCGAGAATCTGCTGGAACACCTTGTCGTCGGTGAAGTCACCCTGAATGAAGTCGACGTTATCGAGCGAATCCATCGGCAGGATGTCGCTGGCGATTACCCGGCCGGTGGCCCCCACCATACGTCCGGCGATCTGCGACCAGCCACCGGGGGCCGAGCCCAGGTCCATCATCAGCATACCGGGACGAATCAGCTTGTCCTTTTCATTGATCTCGATCAGCTTGTAGGCGGCACGCGAGCGGTAGCCGTCCTTCTGCGCCTGCTTCACGTAGGGATCGTTCACATGTTCGTTCAGCCAGCGGCTGCTGCTTTTTGAGCGTTTCATCGTTCAACCAGATCAATTCCAGGAAGGCAGCCCGCCGGCATGGTGACCCGGGCTGCACAATTGTCGCGAGTATAAGCCATCGCAGCCCTCCGGCTCACGCCGGCCGGCCCTGCAGCCTGACAGCCCGCCGGGTGGCAGGTACAATCGCAGCGGCCTCGCTACCGCGGGGAGCCCCGCTTTCACGCCCCTTTCCAGGCTTTCCATGAAACTCGACGACGTCAAGAAACTGCAGCAGAAAAAGTACCGGGAGCAATTCGGCCACTTCCTCGTCGAGGGCGAACACCTGGTGCTGGAACTGCAGAAAGCGGCGCAGCACGCGCCCCTGCTGGCAAGCAGCGAACTCTACGTCACGGCCGCCTACGAGCACTGGCAGAGCCCGTTCAGGACGCACCTGATCAGTGACCGGCAGATGGCGCAGATCGCCGACACCAAGACCCCCCAGGGGATCATCGCGGTAGTGCCGATGGCGGCGATTGGCCCCGGCCCGTCGGCGCCGGCCGGCAAGGCCATCTACCTGCACGAGATCCAGGACCCCGGGAACCTCGGCACCATCCTGCGCAGCCTCGCCTGGTTCGGCGGCTTCCGCTGCCTGCTCAGCCCCGGCAGCGTCGACCCCTTCAATCCCAAGGTGGTGCGCGCCAGCATGGGGGCAATCTTTCACACCCCCATCGAGCAGGATGTCAGCCTCGACAACCTGAGCACGCGCTTTGCACGCATCGCCTGCCTCGACATGCAGGGCCAAAGCCTGCGCGCACCGGCCTTCGCGCAGGCCGAGTGCTACCTGTTCGGCAACGAAGCGCGCGGCGTCCCCAGCCAGGCGCTGAGCGAGCTCAACGCCACGCCGTTCAGCATCGCCGGCAGCGGCGCGATCGAGTCACTGAACCTGGCCAGCACGGTAAACATCTGTGTGTATGAGCTGAGCCGCTAGCCCGCGACTCATGCCCGCGCGTCCCGGCGCTCGGCGGAAACCCACAAAAAAGCCCCGCCAGATCGCTCTGGCGGGGCTTTTCAGTTACAGCGCTAAGCTAGCCGCATCAAGCCTTGTTGGCTTTCTTGGCAGCGCGGGTGCGCTCGCCTTCGTCGAGGATCTTCTTGCGCAGACGGATCGACTTCGGCGTCACTTCGCACAGCTCGTCATCCTGGATGAACTCCAGGGCCTGCTCCAGGGTGAAGCGAACCGGCGGTACCAGGGCGATGGTTTCATCCTTGCCCGAAGCACGCATGTTGTCGAGCTTCTTGCCCTTGGTGGGGTTGACGCCCAGGTCGTTGTCGCGGCTGTTCAGGCCGATGATCTGACCGTTGTAGATTTCCTGGCCGTGCTCGATGAACAGCTTGCCGCGCGCCTGCAGGGTTTCCAGGGAGTAGGTCAGCGCCTTGCCGGTATCGATCGACACCAGTACGCCGTTCTGACGGCCAGACATGGTGCCCGGCTTAACGGTGTCGTAACGGTCGAAGATCGAGGTCAGGATGCCGGCGCCGTTGGTCAGGGTGAGGAACTGGTTACGGAAACCGATCAGACCGCGAGCCGGGATGTTGTATTCCAGGCGCACACGGCCTTTGCCGTCCGGCGCCATGTTGGTCAGGTCGCCCTTACGCAGGCCCATCTCCTCCATGACCTTGCCCTGGGCTTCTTCCGGGATGTCGATGGTGACGTTCTCGTACGGCTCCTGCTTGACGCCGTTGACTTCACGGATGATCACTTCCGGACGGCCGACGCCCATTTCGAAGCCTTCGCGGCGCATGGTTTCGATCAGTACCGAGAGGTGCAGCTCGCCACGACCAGAGACCTTGAACTTGTCGGCGCTGTCGCCCTCTTCAACGCGCAGGGCCACGTTGTACAGCAGCTCCTTGTCCAGACGCTCCTTGATGTTGCGGCTGGTGACGAACTTGCCTTCCTTGCCGCAGAACGGCGAATCGTTGACCTGGAAGGTCATCGACACGGTCGGCTCGTCGACGGTCAGCGGCTTCATCGCCTCGACATGGTTGATGTCGCACAGGGTGTCGGAGATGAACAGCTGGTCCATGCCGCTGACGCAGACGATGTCACCGGCGGTGGCTTCTTCGACGTCTACGCGGTGCAGGCCATGGTGGCCCATCAGCTTGAGGATACGGCCGTTACGCTTCTTGCCGTCGACGTCGATGGCCACTACCGGCGTGTTCGGCTTGACGCGACCACGGGCGATACGGCCGACACCGATGATGCCGAGGAAGCTGTTGTAGTCCAGCGCGGAGATCTGCATCTGGAACGGGCCGTCGAGGTCGACGTTCGGCGCCGGTACGTGGTCGACGATGGCCTGGTACAGCGGGGTCAGGTCTTCGGCCATGGCGGTGTGGTCGAGACCGGCGATGCCGTTCAGGGCGCTGGCGTAGACGACCTGGAAGTCGAGTTGCTCATCGGTGGCGCCGAGGTTATCGAACAGGTCGAAGATCTGATCCATGACCCAGTCAGGACGCGCGCCCGGACGGTCGATCTTGTTGATCACGACGATCGGCTTGAGGCCGGCTTCGAAGGCCTTCTTGGTCACGAAGCGGGTTTGCGGCATCGGGCCGTCCTGGGCATCAACGACCAGCAGTACGGAGTCGACCATGGACATCACGCGCTCTACTTCACCGCCGAAGTCGGCGTGGCCGGGGGTGTCGACGATGTTGATGCGGTAGTCGTTCCATTTGATGGCGGTGTTCTTGGCCAGAATGGTGATGCCGCGCTCTTTTTCCTGGTCGTTGCTGTCCATCACGCGCTCGTCGTTGAGCTCGTTACGCTCAAGGGTGCCGGATTGACGCAGCAGGGCGTCGACGAGGGTGGTTTTGCCATGGTCGACGTGGGCGATGATGGCGATGTTGCGCAGTTTTTCGATCACTGTATGTATCTCGATCAGAGGATTCGGTGTGTCGCCCAGCCTGGACGACGAATATGTAGAAACTGGGATCAGCGAGCTGATCGGGGCACCTCTAAAAACGTAGGCGAGGCAGTCAGTGCAAGGCAGAAACAAGCGAAAAACGGTCGGAGTCGCGCTCGACTTTACGAGCTATGTGAGCATTTTGAGCTTGTTTTTAACGCAGCAATGACAACGCAGGTAGTTTTTAGAGGTGCCCCGGGTCGGGAGGGCGATGGCGGATACTGCCGCCATTAAGCCCCGGCGTCTTATGTCGGACGATAAACGCGCACATTGGCATGCCCCTCGCTCAGCAGGTGATGGGCATGCAGGCGGCTCATGACGCCCTTGTCGCAATACAGCAGGTACTGGCGGTTCTCATCCAGTTCCTTGAATTTGTTGTTCAGCGCGTAGAACGGCAGCGCCTGCACCTCGACACCCGGCACGTCCAGCGGCTCGTCTTCGGCGGCGTCGGGGTGGCGAATGTCGATGACGATGTGCCCGGCCAGCGCCTCACGCACTTCCTCGACCTGCACATCCTTGCCCAGCTCGTCGATGACGCGGTCGATGGGCAGTTGGGTGGCGCGTTCCAGGGCGCGATCGAGGATGGCCATGTCGAACTGGGCCTCCTCCTTCTCCACGCGATAACTGCGGGCCTTGGTGGTCGGGTTGACCGAGATCACGCCGCAGTACTCGGGCATGTTCTTGGCGAACTCGGCGGTACCGATTTGCGTGGCGGTGTCGATGATGTCCTGCTTGTGGCTGGCAATCAGCGGGCGCATCACCAGCATGTCGGTCGCCGAATCGATCACCGCCAGGTTGGTCAGAGTCTGGCTCGACACCTGGCTGATCGCCTCGCCGGTGACCAGCGCTTCGATCTGCAGCTTTTCGGCAACACGGGTGGCGGCGCGCAGCATCATGCGCTTGAGGATCACACCCATCTGGCTGTTGTCGACCTTACCGAGAATCTCGCCGACCACTTCCTCGAACGGCACGCTGACGAACAGCACACGCTGCGAGCGGCCGAACTTCTGCCATATATAGTGCGCCACTTCCATCACGCCCAGTTCATGGGCACGGCCACCGAGATTGAAGAAGCAGAAGTGGCTGACCAGGCCGCGGCGCATCATCTGATAGGCCGCGACGGTGGAGTCGAAGCCGCCGCTCATCAGCACCAGGGTCTGTTCCAACGAGCCCAGCGGGTAACCGCCGAGGCCTTCGTGGCGGTTATGCACCACGAAGAGGCGCTGGTCGCGAATTTCCATGCGCACTTCGACGTCCGGTTTCTTCAGGTCGATACCGGCTGCACCGCACTCCTGACGCAGACGTGAACCGACATGGCGTTCGACATCGATTGAGCTGAACGCGTGCTTGCCGCCACGCTTGCAACGCACGGCGAAGATCTTGCCCGGCAACTGGTCGGCGTAGTGGCGCTTGCAGTGTTCGGTGATCTCGTCCAGATCGCCCAGCGGGTACTCATTCACCTCGAGGAACAGACCAATGCCCGGCGTGTTGCGCAGGCGTTCGGTCATCTCGGCCAGCAGCTTGGGATCGTCCAGGTCGGTCTCGACCTCGAGGTTATCCCAGACACCCGTGACCCGCAGAGCAGGGTCAAGATCACGCAGCACGGAGCGAATGTTCTTCCCCAGCTGGCGAATGAACTGCTTGCGCACCGGGCGGCTCTTGATGGTGATTTCCGGGAAAACTTTGACGATCAGCTTCATGAATAGGCCGCCCGCTTGGGGGACGAAAAAACAGGGGCGCGGATTATAGCGGAAATTGTTCAAGCTTTGACCAAAAATACTGCAACCCCAAGTTGGCGCACCAAAATAGGCCTTTTCCATAAACAGCAGCCCTTAAATGGTGCAAATATCTCCGCAGAATCGGCGCGCAGCCGGCGTAGCGCCTGAGTTTCGCGGCCTCTGCCCAATAAAGGGCACTGGCATGCAATTTGCTCCCTTGTGAGGCAGGTCGCCCTGAAGGACTATCCCGCCGGGCTTCACCGCACATATCGGGGCTCCACGAAGCGAGCCTTTTCCATCTGGAGGACAACATGTCTAAGGCTGTTCAACTGATCAAAGAACATGACGTGAAGTGGGTAGACCTGCGCTTCACCGACACCAAGGGCAAGCAGCACCACGTGACCATGCCGGCCCGTGACGCCCTGGACGAAGATTTCTTCGAGCACGGCAAAATGTTCGACGGCTCGTCCATCCATGGCTGGAAAGGCATCGAAGCCTCCGACATGATCCTGATGCCGGTCGACGAAACTTCGGTACTGGACCCGTTCACCGAAGAGCCGACCCTGATCATCGTTTGCGACATCATCGAGCCAAGCACCATGCAGGGCTACGATCGTGACCCGCGCTCGATCGCCAAGCGTGCCGAAGAGTTCCTGAAAACCACCGGCATCGGTGACACCGTATTCGTCGGCCCGGAGCCCGAGTTCTTCATCTTCGACGAAGTGAAGTTCAAGTCCGACATCTCCGGCTCGATGTTCAAGATCTACTCCGAGCAAGGCTCCTGGATGACCGACCAGGACGTGGAAGGCGGCAACAAAGGCCACCGTCCCGCCGTCAAGGGTGGTTACTTCCCGGTTCCGCCGTGCGACCACGACCACGAAATCCGTACTGCCATGTGTAATGCCATGGAAGAAATGGGCCTGGTCGTCGAAGTGCACCACCACGAAGTGGCCACTGCCGGTCAGAACGAAATCGGCGTGAAGTTCAACACCCTGGTCGCCAAGGCTGACGAAGTTCAGACCCTGAAGTACTGCGTGCACAACGTGGCCGACGCCTACGGCAAGACCGCTACCTTCATGCCGAAGCCGCTGTACGGCGACAACGGCTCGGGGATGCACGTGCACATGTCGATCTCCAAGGACGGCAAGAACACCTTCGCTGGTGAAGGCTATGCCGGCCTGTCCGAGACCGCTCTGTACTTCATCGGCGGCATCATCAAGCACGGTAAGGCCCTGAACGGCTTCACCAACCCGTCGACCAACTCCTACAAGCGTCTGGTTCCGGGCTTCGAAGCACCGGTGATGCTGGCCTACTCGGCTCGCAACCGCTCCGCCTCGATCCGTATCCCGTACGTTGCCAGCCCGAAAGCCCGCCGCATCGAAGCGCGCTTCCCGGACCCGGCTGCCAACCCGTACCTGGCCTTCGCTGCTCTGCTGATGGCCGGTATCGACGGCATCCAGAACAAGATCCACCCGGGCGATGCGGCCGACAAGAACCTGTACGACCTGCCGCCGGAAGAAGGCAAGCTGATCCCGCAGGTCTGCGGCAGCCTGAAGGAAGCCCTGGAAGAGCTGGACAAGGGCCGCGCGTTCCTGACCAAGGGCGGCGTGTTCTCCGACGACTTCATCGATGCCTACATCGAGCTGAAATCGGAAGAAGAAATTAAGGTACGTACCTTCGTACACCCGCTGGAATACGACCTGTACTACAGCGTCTAAGCCAGTCTCGCGCCGCCCTCGTGCGGCGCGTTTCAAAAGCCCTGTCCGGCCCTGCCTGGCGGGGCTTTTTCATGGACACGCAGCGGCACCATGCCCTGTAGGAGCGAGCATCGCGAGCGGACCTGGCGACCTGAAGAGCTTCGCTCGCGACGCTCGCGCCTACGGCAGATCCGAGTCCACTTTTTGTAGCCGAATATCACAGCCATGGAGCCCTGCGCTTGCCAGGAACCGATAGCAGTGCAAGGCTTAGCGCATCATCCGCGGAAGGATCGGCCCATGCGCCCGCTACTCGTCTGCCTGCTGCTTGCCCTGGCCTTGCCGGCCAGTGCGCAGATCTACAAATACATCGACGCCAACGGCAACACGGTCTTCACCAACCAGCCGCCCGATGGCGCAGCAGCCGAAAGCGTCAACCTGCCGCCAACCAATACGGTAGAGATGCAGACACCCAGCATTCCTGCGGACACCAGCGGCGACACCTCAGCACAGAGCGCGGCCCCTTACTCCGTGTTGAGCCTGACCGGCATCCCGGATGATGAAGCCATGCGCGCCAACAACGGCACCTTCGTCGTCGGCGTGAACATCCAGCCACGCTTGCAACCCGGCCACCAGCTACGACTGATTCTCGATGGCGAGCCATACGGCCAGGCCAGCAACGTACCGAGCCTGCAGTTGACCAATGTCGAGCGCGGCGAACACAGCCTGGCGGTAGCAGTGGTGGCCGGCGAACGCATCATCCAGCAGAGCGCCACCGAAACCTTTACCGTGCAGCGCATCAGCGTCAACAGCCCTGCTCGCCCACCGGTCACGCCACCGCGCCCGACCCCAAGACCGACGAACTGACCACGATGCGTACACTGCTGCTCTGCCTGCTGTTCATCACCCAAGCTGCTTCGGCTCAGGTCTATACCTATATCGATGCTGAAGGTAACCGCGTTTTCACTGACAAACCGCGCAGCAGCAATGCCGAACGAGTGGTGCTCGCGCCGTCCAACAGCGCGCAAATGAGCCAGCCCCAACCCACGGTGCGCATGGCCCCGCCACCCGCGGTAAGCAAACCGACCGTGCACTATCAGCTGCTGCGCATCCTCGTGCCGGAGCCGGACGCCTCGATCCATAACGGTTCCGGCGACATGATCGTTACCCTGACCAGCGAGCCCGGCCTGCTGCCGGGGCACAGCTACCGCCTGCTACTCAACGGTGAGCAGCAGGGTGGCACCAGCCGCAGCCCGGTTTTTTCCCTGCAGCACATCGACCGGGGCACGCACCAACTGGCAGCAGAGATCATCGACTCTGCCGGCCTCATCGTCGAACGTACGCCGGCGCAGCCATTTCATATGCATCGCATCAGCCTGTCGCAAAAGCGCAAGATCAATCCGTGCCAGAAAGATGAATACGGCGTTCGCCCCGAGTGCCCACTCAAAGACAAACCCAAGGAACAGAGCAGCATCCTTCCATTCCTCTGAGCGCAATCGCACCATAACAGTGCAATATGGCGCACCATCCCCTAAGCTCTCCCTGTTTTGGGTCGCTTTTCCCCGCCCGGCCTCGCCCCTGCACCACCAAAACCTGGCAGACCGCACAAATAATGCGTCTTTTCGGGGCTTTGGTTTGCTTCTTGCATTTTCCTGCCCATCGCCGGAACGCACTGCCTATGACCATCAACGACGCGCTGCACCGCCTTCTACTCGACAACCTGACCACCGCCACCCTGCTGCTCAACAGCCAGCTGTGCCTTGAGTACATGAACCCGGCGGCGGAAATGCTCCTGGCCGTCAGCGGCCAGCGCAGCCATGGTCAGTTCATCAGTGACCTGTTCACCGAGTCGCCCGAGGCGCTGTCATCCTTGCGCCAGGCGGTGGAACAGGCGCATCCATTCAACAAGCGCGAAGCCGTATTGACCTCGGTCACCGGCCAAACGCTGACCGTGGACTACGCGGTAACGCCGCTGTTCAGCATGGGCGAAACCCTGCTGCTGCTGGAGGTGCACCCGCGCGACCGCCTGCTGCGCATCACCAAGGAAGAGGCGCAGCTGTCCAAGCAGGAAACCACCAAACTGCTGGTGCGCGGTCTGGCCCACGAGATCAAGAATCCGCTCGGCGGCATTCGCGGTGCGGCGCAACTGCTGTCGCGTGAACTGCCCAACGAAGAGCTCAAGGACTACACCAACGTCATCATCGAAGAGGCCGACCGCTTGCGTAACCTGGTCGACCGCATGCTCGGCTCGAACAAGTTGCCGTCGCTGGCGATGACCAACGTGCACGAGGTGCTGGAGCGCGTCGCCAACCTGATCGAGGCGGAAAGCCAAGGCAGCATCACCTTGGTGCGCGACTACGACCCGAGCATTCCGGATCTGCTGATCGACCGTGAGCAGATGATCCAGGCCGTGCTCAATATCGTGCGCAACGCCATGCAGGCCATCGCCGGGCAGAAGCACGACATGGGCCTCGGGCGCATTAGCCTGCGTACCCGTACCCTGCGCCAGTTCACCATCGGCCACACGCGCCACCGCCTGGTGGTCAAGGTCGAGATCATCGACAACGGTCCCGGCATTCCGCCGGAACTGCAGGAAACCATCTTCTATCCCATGGTCAGCGGTCGTGCCGACGGCACCGGCCTGGGCCTGGCCATCACCCAGAACATCATCAGCCAGCACCAGGGGCTGATCGAGTGCGAGAGCTATCCCGGCCACACCGTATTCTCGATCTTCCTACCGCTGGAACAAGGAGCGCCCACGCCATGAGCCGCAGTGAAACCGTCTGGATTGTCGACGACGATCGTTCCATCCGCTGGGTACTGGAAAAGGCCCTGCAACAGGAAGGCATGACCACCCAGAGTTTCGACAGTGCCGACGGTGTACTCGCCCGCCTGACCCGCCAACAGCCGGACGTGATCATCTCCGACATCCGCATGCCCGGCGCCAGCGGCCTCGACCTGCTGGCACGCATCCGCGAGCTGTATCCACGCTTGCCGGTAATCATCATGACCGCGCATTCGGACCTGGACAGCGCAGTAGCCAGTTACCAGGGCGGCGCCTTCGAGTACCTGCCCAAGCCGTTCGACGTCGACGAGGCCGTTTCACTGGTCAAGCGCGCCTTCCAGCATGCTCAGGAACAGCAGAGCCTGGCCGTCCCGGCTGCGCAGGCGCGTACCCCGGAAATCATCGGTGAAGCACCGGCGATGCAGGAGGTGTTCCGCGCTATCGGCCGCTTGAGCCACTCCAATATCACCGTGCTGATCAACGGCGAATCCGGTACCGGCAAGGAGCTGGTGGCCCACGCCCTGCACCGCCATAGCCCACGCGCAGCAGCGCCGTTCATTGCCCTGAACATGGCGGCAATTCCCAAGGACCTGATGGAGTCCGAGCTGTTCGGCCACGAGAAAGGCGCCTTCACCGGCGCGGCCAACCAGCGGCGCGGCCGTTTCGAACAGGCCGATGGCGGCACCCTGTTCCTCGACGAAATCGGCGACATGCCGGCTGACACTCAGACTCGTCTGCTGCGCGTATTGGCCGATGGCGAGTTCTACCGCGTTGGTGGTCACACCCCGGTGAAGGTTGACGTGCGCATCATCGCCGCCACCCACCAGAACCTGGAAACCCTGGTGACAGCCGGCAAGTTCCGTGAAGACCTGTTCCACCGCCTCAACGTCATCCGCATTCACATCCCGCGCCTGGCCGATCGCCGCGAGGACATCCCGACCCTGGCCCACCACTTCCTCGCCCGCGCCGCGCAGGAACTGGCGGTGGAGCCGAAATTGCTCAAGAGCGAAACCGAGGACTACCTCAAGCACCTGCCCTGGCCGGGCAACGTGCGCCAGTTGGAGAACACCTGCCGCTGGATCACCGTCATGGCCTCGGGTCGCGAAGTGCACGTCGACGACCTGCCGCCCGAGCTGCTGACCCAGCCGCAAGACGCCGCACCGGTGACCAACTGGGAGCAGGCGCTGCGCCTGTGGGCCGACCAGGCCCTGGCACGCGGCCAGTCCAATCTGCTCGACAGCGCCGTGCCGGCGTTCGAGCGCATCATGATAGAGACCGCGCTCAAGCACACCGCCGGTCGCCGCCGCGACGCCGCCCTGCTGCTGGGTTGGGGTCGCAACACCCTGACGCGCAAGATCAAGGAGCTGGGCATGAAGGTCGACGGCGGGGACGATGACGACGGCGACGACTGATCCCGCCAGCGCTACGAAAAAAGGGCATCCCGTGGGATGCCCTTTTTCATTTTCCCCGGAGTGCATCCGGGCAACGGCGCTTGACTCCCCTCTCCCGCTTGCGGGGCTTGAGCGGAAATAGCGAAGCATCGCTTCGCCCGCCCAAGCGCCCTGAGCTCTGCGAGGGGCCGGGGCGCAGAGCGGGGGCCGGGGGAGAGGGTCTATCCGGCGACACCGAACCGCCTGAACCACCCTCTCCCCAGCTCTCTCCACTAGGCGTGCCCCAATAAATGGGAGAGGAGGCAGATCGTGCAAATCACTTGTCTCTGACTCAACCGCGCTGTGCGTTCTTGATCGAGATCTGCGTATTGAGCGTCCAGAAGTCGTAGAGCACGCCGATCAAAAACAGGCCGCCAGTGAACAGGTAGATGATCCCGGTGATCCACTTGCCCTGATACATGCGGTGCACACCGAACACGCCGAGGAAGGTCAGCAGGATCCACGCCACGTTGTAGTCAGTATCACCTGCGGTAAAACGCAGGTCGGCCTCGCGATCCATCGAGGGAATCAGGAACAGGTCGATGATCCAACCGATGAAGAACAATCCCAGGGTGAAGAACCAGATGGTGCCGGTGACCGGCTTGCCATAGTAGAAGCGGTGGGAACCGAGAAAACCGAAGATCCACAGCAGATAGCCGATCAGCTTGCTGTGCGTATCCTGTCGTTGCATGACGAACTCCTTGTGCGAGATGCAGCTATGACGCTGCACGCCGAGTGAAGGTTTCATTTGTGCCGAAACAGCGCAACACAACGAATGGCTTGATAGCTGTACGACGCCCATATACTGTATAAAAAAACAGTACAGATATCGCCCGCCATGCAACTGATCGAAAAGCTCACCATCCTCGCCGACGCCGCCAAGTACGACGCCTCCTGTGCCAGCAGCGGCGCACCCAAGCGCAACTCCAAGGGCAAGGTCGGCATCGGTTCGACCAACAGCATGGGCATCTGCCACAGCTATACGCCAGACGGTCGCTGCGTGGCGCTGCTCAAAGTACTGCTGACCAACTTCTGCCTGTACGACTGCCAATACTGCATCAACCGTCGTTCCAGTGACGTACCTCGCGCGCGCTTTACCCCCGAGGAAGTAGTGACGCTGACACTGGACTTCTACAAGCGCAACTGCATCAGCGGCCTGTTCCTCAGCTCCGGCATCATCCGCTCGGCCGACTACACCATGGAGCAGCTGATTCGCGTCGCCAAGCTGCTGCGTCAGGAGCACCAGTTCCGCGGCTACATTCACCTCAAGACCATTCCCGATGCCGCACCGGAGTTGATCGCCGAAGCCGGCCTGTACGCTGACCGCCTCAGCGTCAATATCGAGCTGCCCACCGAAACCAGCCTGGTGCGCCTGGCACCGGAAAAGAACGTCGGCAGCATCCACCAGGCCATGCACAACATTCATCTCGGCGAGCGCGAGGCCCAGGAAGAACGTCGCGCGCCACGTTTCGCCCCAGCCGGACAAAGCACGCAGATGATCGTCGGCGCCGACGCCACCGATGACAGCACCATCCTGCACAACGCCCAGAGCCTGTACCACGACTACCGCCTGCGCCGCGTCTACTACTCGGCCTTCAGTCCGATTCCGCAGAGCCCCAAGACCGTGCCCTTCGAGGCGCCGCCGCTGCTGCGCGAACACCGCCTGTACCAGGCCGACTTCCTCATGCGCGGCTATGGCTTCAGTGCCACGGAGCTGCTCGCCGGCCCCGGCAACCTGGATCTGGATATCGACCCCAAGCTGGCCTGGGCCCTGGCCAACCGCGAGCAGTTTCCCGTCGATCTCAACCGCGCCGACGAATCATTGATCGCCCGCGTGCCCGGCATCGGTGTGCTCAGCGCACGACGCCTGGGCGCGCTGCGGCGCGAACGGCGTATCCGCTACGAGGACCTGACCCGTCTGCGCTGCGTACTGGAAAAGGCCAAGCCGTTTATCGTCACTCAGGACTACCGGCCACCGCGCGCCGAACACGAATCCGTGGTGCTGCGTCAGCAACTGCGCGACACCCCGGCACAAATGGCGTTGTGGTGATGCACAGCCTGCGCTTCGACGGCAGCTTCGCCACCTGGCGCCAGGCCGCGCGCCGTGCTCTGCTGCAGGGTCTGGCTCCCGATCAGTTGCAATGGCTGGACGAGGAGGCCCCACCCAGCCTGTTCGACCAACCCGCCGAACGCGCGCCGGAGCCCAATGGTCGCTTGCGCGTGTCCCCCGAACTGCTGGACTTGCTGGGAAGTGCCTCCCAGTACCGCGGCGATGAACGCTGGAGCCTGCTCTACCGCGTGCTCTGGCGCTTCGTGCAGGGTGAACGCAGCGCTGTGCTGGCCGGCGATCCGGACGGCAGCGAGCTGCATCGCCGGCTCAAGGCGGTGCGCCGCGAGGCGCATCACCTGCATGCCTTCGTGCGTTTCCAGCCATGCAAAACCCCTGACGCGCCGGACTTCGTCGCCTGGTTCGAACCCGCGCATGACATTCTCGCCTCGGCCAGCGGGCACTTCGCCGAACGCCTGGGCAAACACAGCTGGCTGATCGCCACGCCGCGTGACGGCGTGTACTGGGATGGCCAGCGCCTGCAGCACGAACGCCGCTGCCCGGTACAATGGCAGGCTTGGGCACAGCAGCCCGAGGATGACGGCCAGGCCCTGTGGCGCGCCTATTACGGCAGCACCTTCAACCCGGCACGCCTAAACCGCACGGTGATGCAGCAGCATCTGCCACTGAGGTTCTGGAAGCACTTGCCGGAAGGCCCACTGATTCCGCAACTGATGAGCGAAGCACGCGCCGGCGCGCAGCGCGATGGCCAGGCATTGGTGCTGGCCGGCAGAAAGGGCAAACGCATCGTCCAGATAAACGAAGGGGACGCATCGCGTCCCCCGTCAGCCAGCGTCAGCGGAAGCGACGCCCCGGATCTTCCTCGCTGACCTCCAGCGCCAACCCCTGAGCCATGCTGGTCAGGTGATCGCCATCGGTTTCCGAACCGAGCTTGATCATCAGGCGCAGGTCGTTGGCCGAGTCGGCGTAGAGCAACGCATCTTCGTAGGTGATCTCGCCCTGGGTGTAGAGGTTGTACAGCGCCTGGTCGAAGGTCTGCATGCCCTGCTCGGTGGAGCGCTTCATCAGGCCCTTGAGCTCGTGCACCTCGCCCTTGCGGATCAGGTCGGCGGCCAGCGGGGTGTTGATCAGGACCTCGATCACCGCGCGGCGACCTTTACCATCTGGGGTTGGAATCAGCTGCTGAGCGACAATGGCCTTGAGGTTGAGCGACAGGTCCATCCACACCTGGTTCTGCCGGTCGGCCGGGAAGAAGTTGATGATGCGGTCCAGCGCCTGGTTGGCGTTGTTGGCGTGCAGGGTGGCCAGACACAGGTGACCGGTTTCGGCGAAAGCCACGGCATGATCCATGGTCTCGCGGGTCCGCACCTCGCCGATGAGGATCACGTCCGGCGCCTGACGCAGCGTGTTCTTCAGCGCCACTTCGAACGACTCGGTGTCGATACCCACTTCACGCTGAGTGACGATGCAGCTCTGGTGCTGGTGGATGTACTCGATCGGATCTTCGATGGAGATGATATGACCGCTGCTGTTCCTGTTGCGGTAGCCGATCATTGCCGCCAGCGAAGTGGACTTACCGGTACCGGTGGCACCGACGAACAGCACCAGGCCGCGCTTGGTCAGCGCCAGTTTCTTGAGAATTTCCGGCAGCTTGAGGTCGTCGATGGTGGGAATGTTGGTCTCGATGCGGCGCAGCACCATGCCCACCAGGTTGCGCTGGTAGAAGGCGCTGACACGGAAGCGACCGATGCCACGGGCGCTGATGGCGAAGTTGCATTCGTGCTTTTCGGCAAACTCGCGACGCTGTGCCTCGTTCATCACCCCCAGCACGGTTTCGCGGGTCGTTTCCGGCGACATGGCGGTCTTGGTCACCGGCATGATCTTGCCATTGACCTTCATCGACGGCGGCACGCCAGCGGTGATGAACAGATCGGAGCCGCCTTTTTCGACCATCAGACGCAGTAGTTTTTCGAATTCCATCGTCGTGTTCGCTCATCCGCACGCATGAATGCATGGCCCCGCAGCGCAGGGCCAGCGGCTGCGAGCGTGTCATCACAGCCGTGAAGCAGTCCGTAGGGTGGGCTTCAGCCCACCAACAGTGGCCGGCCTTGGTGGGCTGAAGCCCACCCTACCCACTGGGTTTTCCTAGAAGTTTTCCGGGCTCTTGGCCTTCTCGCGCGCACTGTCGCGGCTGACCAGGCCCTTGGATACCAGGGTCTTGAGGCACGCATCGAGGGTCTGCATGCCCAGCGCACCGCCGGTCTGGATCGCCGAATACATCTGCGCGACCTTGTCCTCGCGGATCAGGTTACGAATGGCAGGCGTACCGATCATGATTTCGTGCGCGGCCACGCGACCGCCACCGATCTTCTTCAGCAGGGTCTGTGAGATCACCGCCTGCAGCGACTCGGAGAGCATCGAACGCACCATCGACTTCTCTTCGGCCGGGAACACGTCGACCACGCGGTCGATGGTCTTGGCAGCAGAAGTGGTGTGCAGGGTGCCGAACACCAGGTGACCGGTTTCCGCGGCGGTCAGCGCCAGGCGGATGGTTTCCAGGTCGCGCATCTCACCCACCAGGATGATGTCCGGGTCTTCACGCAGCGCCGAACGCAGCGCTTCGGAGAAGCCGTGAGTGTCGCGGTGCACCTCACGCTGGTTGACCAGGCACTTCTTCGACTCGTGAACGAATTCGATGGGGTCTTCGATGGTGAGGATATGGTGATACTTGTTGCTGTTGAGGTAGTCGAGCATCGCCGCGAGGGTGGTCGACTTGCCCGAACCGGTGGGGCCGGTGACCAGCACCAGGCCGCGCGGCACGTCGGTGATCTTGCGGAAGACCTCGCCCATGCCGAGGTCTTCCATGGTCAGTACCTTGGATGGAATGGTACGGAACACAGCACCGGCGCCACGGTTCTGGTTGAAGGCGTTGACCCGGAAACGCGCCACACCCGGCACTTCGAAGGAGAAGTCGGTCTCGAGGAACTCTTCGAAGTCCTTGCGCTGCTTGTCATTCATGATGTCGTAGATCAGCGCGTGTACCTGCTTGTGATCCAGCGGCGGCAGGTTGATACGGCGCACATCGCCGTCGACGCGGATCATCGGCGGCAGTCCCGCCGAGAGGTGCAAATCCGACGCGCCTTGCTTGGCGCTGAAGGCGAGCAGCTCAGTGATATCCATGGGACTCCCCAATTACAAGCAAGCAGGTAGAATGCCGCGAACGCTTAACGAGCGGGCTTTGATAGAGCGCAGGTAATGTCCACGATAGCAGAGAATATTGCAAAGGTCGGTGCGCGTATCCGTGAGGCGGCGCAAGCCTCGCAGCGTAATTTCGCGGATATCGGCCTGCTCGCGGTGAGCAAGACCAAACCGGCAGACGCCATTCGTGAAGCCCATGCCGCCGGCGTGTGCGATTTCGGCGAGAACTACCTGCAGGAGGCCCTGGAAAAACAGACCCAGCTGGCTGACCTGCCCTTGATCTGGCACTTCATCGGCCCCATTCAGTCGAACAAGACCCGGCCCATCGCCGAGCATTTCGACTGGGTGCATTCGGTGGATCGCCTGAAAATTGCCCAACGCCTGTCAGAACAGCGTCCTGCGCATCTGCCAGCGCTGAACATCTGCCTGCAGGTCAACATCAGCGGTGAGGACAGCAAGTCCGGCTGCAGCCCCGAAGAGCTAACGGCGCTGGCCCGGGCCGTCGTTGCCCTGCCCAACCTCAGGCTGCGCGGGCTGATGGCGATTCCCGAACCGACCGACGATGTCGCCGCACAACACGCCGCCTTCGCCCGCTTGCGCCAATTGCGTGATGAGCTGGCGCTGAACCTCGATACCCTGTCCATGGGCATGAGCCATGACCTGGAGGCCGCAATCGCCGAAGGCGCCACCTGGGTGCGCATCGGCACGGCCCTGTTCGGCGCCCGCGATTACGGCCAGCCCACTCACTGAATGAAGGAATTTCTGCAATGAGCAACCCGAGCATCGCCTTCGTCGGCGCCGGCAACATGGCCGCCAGCCTGATTGGCGGCCTGCGCGCCCAGGGCGTGGCGGCCAGCGCCATTCGTGCCAGCGAGCCTGGTGACGAACAACGTGCACGCCTGCAGCAGGAGCACGGTATCGCCACCTTCGCCGACAACGCTGAAGCCATAAAAGGCGCCGATCTGATCGTGTTGGCGGTCAAGCCGCAGATCATGAAGGCGGTATGCCTGGATCTGGCACCGCACCTGGCTCCCAATCAGGTGATCATCTCCATCGCCGCCGGCATCAGCTGCGCCAGCCTGGAAAACTGGCTGGGCGAGCGTGCAGTGGTGCGCTGCATGCCCAACACACCGGCGCTGCTGCGTCAGGGCGTGTCCGGGCTGTTCGCCAATGCCCGCGTAAGCGCCGCGCAGAAGGCCCAGGCCGAGCAGGTGCTGAGCGCCGTTGGCCTGGCGCTGTGGCTCGATAACGAAGCACAGATCGACGCAGTCACCGCCGTGTCCGGCAGCGGCCCGGCCTATTTCTTCCTGCTGATCGAAGCGATGACCGAGGCTGGTGAAAAACTCGGCCTGCCTCGCGAAACCGCTGCCCAACTGAGCATCCAGACCGCTCTGGGCGCCGCACGCATGGCCAGCGAGAGTGATGTCGACGCCGCCGAACTGCGGCGCCGTGTGACCTCGCCGAACGGAACCACCGAAGCGGCGATCAAAACTTTTCAGGCCGGCGGCTTCGAAACGCTGGTACAACAGGCACTCAACGCCGCCGCCAATCGCTCGGCCGAACTGGCCGAACAACTGGGTCAATAAAGGAAGCACACATGTCCGGACTCATCGAAGCCCTGATCTACATCATTCAGACCCTCGGCAGCCTGTATCTGCTGATCGTCCTGCTGCGTTTCATCCTCCAGCTGGTACGCGCCGACTTCTACAACCCGCTGAGCCAGTTCATCGTCAAGGCCACGCAACCGCTGGTAACTCCACTGCGCCGGATCATTCCGGGCTTCGCCGGGCTGGACCTGGCTTCGCTGGTGCTGGCTATCCTGGTACAGCTGCTGCTGATGATCGTCACCCTGACCCTGATGGGCTACAACGTCGGCGGTTTCATCCTGCAGCTGCTGGTGTGGTCGATGATTGGCGTGACTTCGCTGTTTCTCAAGGTGTTCTTCTTCGCCCTGATCATCAGCGTGATCCTCTCCTGGGTCGCTCCGGGCAGCTACAACCCGGGCGCACAGTTGGTGAACCAGATCTGCGAGCCGCTGCTGGCGCCATTCCGTAAACTGCTGCCGAACCTCGGCGGCCTGGATATCTCGCCGATTTTCGCCTTCATCACCATCAACCTGATCGATCGTTTCGTGATTGGCGGTCTGGCGGCCTCCACTGGTCTGCCGCCGATGCTCAGCCCCTTCCTTTAAACATAAAATTCGCGCAGCGACGCTTTCCTTGCCGACCTTCTCCCAACGGGAGAAGGTGGCGCGCAGCGCCGGATGAGGGGCATGTCCATCAAGACCGAAAGCTTCTACCGCTGGGATGGCGAGGACCTGATCCTCGACTGCCACCTGCAGCCCAAGGCAAGCAAGGACGAGTTCGCCGGGCTGCAGGCCGAGCGGCTGAAGATTCGTCTCACCGCCCCACCGGTCGACGGCAAGGCCAACGCCCATCTGCTGGCCTTTCTGGCCAAGGCCTTCGGTGTCGCCAAGAGCCAGGTAATCCTGGAAAGCGGCGAGCTCAACCGGCATAAGCGCCTGCGTATCCGCGCCCCCAAAAGTCTGCCGCCGATTCCGGGCCTGCAGCGTCCCTGACGACCACTCGGCGCCCCAGGCCGACCATAAGGCGGGAGCGTAGCGCTGGCCAATTGACGCCTGCCTTGCAGCTCGCATAATGCAGGCTATCGTCGTGAGAGGCGTGCGTCCTGGCAGCAAACCCAACAGAACCGTTACGCAGCCCCCGCAAGAGGTGATCTTGCCGAGAGGAGAGCCAGGATGAGCATGGAACGTCTCAGCCAGCAGGTCGATGCCTACGTCGCCTGGAAACGCGAACTGATGCGCGAGATCACGCGCTATCGCAGCTGGCTGGAGCACAATCGCCTCAACTCCGAGGCGGTACAGGCCAAGCTCGAGCGCGCGCTGAAGATCTTGCGTACCGACCACATCACCCTGGCCTTCGTCGGCGAGTTTTCACGCGGCAAGACCGAGCTGATCAACAGCCTGTTCTTCTCCGAATACGGCCAGCGTATGCTGCCTTCGCATGCCGGGCGTACCACCATGTGCCCCACCGAGCTGTTCTTCGACCCGCGCTCGGAACGCCCCTACATTCGCCTGCTGCCCATCGAAACGCGCGCAGCCTCGGCCAGCGTCGCGCAGTTCAAGCGCATTCCGAGGCATTGGGTGAACATCCCGCTGGACACCAGCGACCCCGCCAACATGGCGCTGGCTTTCAGCCAGGTGGCCAAAACCAAATCCATGCCGGTGGAACAGGCAATCCAGCTCGGCTTCCACCCGGACATGCTCGAAGGCACCGGCAAACGTGGCCAGGTGCTGGTGCCTGCCTGGCGCCATGCGATGGTCAACTTCGATCATCCGCTGCTGCGCCAGGGCCTGCGTATTCTCGACACCCCCGGCCTAAACGCCTTGGGCAGTGAACCCGAGCTGACCCTGTCGATGCTGCCCAGCGCCCAGGCGATCATCTTCCTGCTGGCCGCCGATACCGGCGTCACCGCCAGTGACATGCACATCTGGCAGCAGCACATCCGCCAGCTCGACGACGACGCGCAAACCTGCCTGTTCGCCGTGCTGAACAAGATCGACGTACTGTGGGACGACCTCGCCGGCGAAACTTTCGTGCAGAACACCATTGGCCAAATCCAGAGTGCCACCGCCAAACAGTTGGGCATCGCCAGGCAGGATGTGCTGCCGCTGTCCGCCAAGCAGGCGCTGCTGGCCAAGGTGCGCCAGGATGAGGCGCTGCTGGCCCGCAGCCAGATGGCCAATCTGGAGACCCTGCTGTGCGAGCGTATCGTCGCGCAGAAGGAGCGCCTGATCGAAGATAGCGTGGTACGCCAGGTACTGGAGCTGCTCAACAACAGTCAACACGTGCTCAGCCTGCGCCTGGAGAAAGTCAGCGAACAGCTGGCCCTGCTCGGCAATCATCAGCAGGACAACGGCCAACTGCTGTTCGAACTCACCGCCAAGACCAAGGAAGACCACAGCCTGCACCACAAGCGCCTGCTCGGTCTGAAGACCAATCAGCGCCTGCTGCAACGCCAGGGCCAGTTGCTGCGCCACGCCGCACGCGCCGAACGCCTGGAAGAGCACCTGAGCGAAGTCCGTCGCAACCTCACCGGCAGTTGGACCACCCTCGGCATCAACCAGGCCATCCTGCAGTTCTTCCGCGCCGTCGAACAGGATCTGCACAACCTGCAGCACGAGGCGGAAATGGCCAACAAGATGGTCGCCGCCATCTATCGCCGACATAACGAAGAGAGCCCGCTGGGCGGGGTCGACGCGCCGCAGTTCAAGATCCAGCGCTATCTGCGCGAGCTGAAAAAACTGCAAGCCAAGGGCGACCAGTTCCGCCTGCACCTGAAGACCCTGCTCACCGAGCAGCGCAGCCTGACCCGGCGCTTCTTCGCCACCCTGGCCCAGGAAGTGATCGGCCTACACCAGCGCCTGCGCCAGGACGCCGAGCAATGGGCCAACGATGCCTTGATGCCGTTGATGCAGCACACCCTTGAGCACAAGCAGATGCTGGAAAGCCACATGCTGCGCCTCAAGGCCCTGGCCCAGGAAACCCAGCAGACGCACAAGCGCAGCCAACAACTGGCGCGCTACCAGGAAGAGCTGGAGCAACAACTGGCCCTGGCCAGCGACATGCTGCGCGTGCTGCGCCGCCCGGCGCCAGTGCAGCGTCAGGGCAAGGTGGTCAGCCTGCCGTCGGCGGCACGGCAACAAAGCCAGTAGCACAAGCGAACGCCCTGCTCGCTTGCCGCTACCGGCGGTGCTCTTTAGACTGGCGCCCTCCTCCGATTCATTAGCAGCGCCTCAATGCCCACTGCATTTCCCCAAGATTCCGTCGGCCTGGTCAGTCCCCAGGTATTTCGCTTCAGCGAACCCCTGGCGCTGGCCTGCGGGCGCAGCCTGGCCGAGTACGAACTGGTCGTCGAAACCTATGGCGAACTGAACGCCGCGCGCAGCAATGCGGTGCTGATCTGCCACGCTCTGTCCGGCCACCATCACGCCGCCGGCTACCACAGCCCGGATGATCGCAAGCCCGGCTGGTGGGACAGTTGCATCGGCCCCGGCAAACCGATCGACACCAACAAATTCTTCGTCGTCAGCCTCAACAATCTGGGTGGCTGTAACGGTTCCACCGGCCCCAGCAGCACCAATCCGGCGACCGGCAAGCCCTATGGCGCCGACTTCCCGGTGATGACGGTGGAAGACTGGGTGCACAGCCAGGCACGCCTGGCCGATGCTCTGGGCATCGAGCAGTGGGCGGCAGTGATCGGCGGCAGCCTCGGCGGCATGCAGGCCATGCAGTGGACCATCAGCTACCCCGAGCGCGTACGCCACTGCCTGGCGATTGCCTCGGCGCCCAGGCTGTCGGCGCAGAACATCGCCTTCAATGAAGTGGCGCGTCAGGCAATTCTCACCGACCCGGATTTCCACGGCGGACACTTCCTGGAACAGGGCGTGACCCCCAAACGCGGGCTGATGCTGGCGCGCATGGTCGGCCACATCACCTACCTGTCCGACGATGCCATGGGCGAGAAATTCGGCCGTGGCCTAAAGAGCGAAAAGCTCAACTACGACTTCCACAGCGTCGAATTCCAGGTGGAAAGCTACCTGCGCTACCAGGGTGAGGAATTCTCCGGCCGCTTCGACGCCAATACCTATCTGCTGATGACCAAGGCGCTGGACTACTTCGACCCGGCCGCCGCCCATGACGGTGATCTGGCCAAGACCCTGGCCGTGGCCAAGGCGGACTTCTGCGTGATGTCCTTCACCACCGACTGGCGCTTCTCCCCGGCCCGCTCGCGGGAGATCGTCGATGCGCTGACGGCAGCGAAGAAGAACGTCTGCTACCTGGAAATCGACGCGCCGCAGGGCCACGATGCCTTCCTCATGCCGATCCCGCGCTACCTGCAGGCATTCGGCAGCTACATGAAGCGAATCGAGGTATGAGCATGCGAGCGGATCTGGACATCATCCAGGAATGGATCGCCCCGGGCAGCCGTGTGCTCGACCTGGGCTGCGGCGACGGCGAGTTGCTCGCCTGGCTGCGTGACAACAAGCAGGTTTCCGGCTACGGCCTGGAAATCGACCCGGACAAGATCGCCCTGTGCATCGAGCGCGGCGTCAACGTCATCGAGCAAAACCTCGACCTGGGCCTGGGCAACTTCGCCAGCAACAGCTTCGACGTGGTGGTCATGACCCAGTCGCTGCAGGCGCTGCACTACCCGGACAAGGTGCTGGCCGAGATGCTGCGCGTCGGCAAGACCTGCATCATCACCTTCCCCAATTTCGGCCACTGGCGCTGCCGCTGGTACCTGACGACAAAAGGTCGCATGCCGGTGTCGGACTTCTTGCCCTATACCTGGTACAACACCCCGAATATCCACTTCTGCACCTTCGAGGACTTCGAGCGCCTGTGCCATGCCCAGGGTGCCCGCGTGGAAGAACGTCTGGCGGTCGACCGTGACCACCGCCATGGCCTGGCAAGCCGCATCTGGCCCAACCTGTTGGGCGAGATCGGCATTTACCGCATCAGCGGCGCGGACCTGTCCGCCCACCGCGTTGCGGTCTGAACGAGGAGAACATCATGCGCCGCATCATCCCCTTCCTGATCGCCCTGTGCCTGGCCCTGCCGGCCGCCGCCGAGCGCAAGCAGAGCTTCGGCGACCTCGACGTGCACTACAGCGTGTTCAATTCCAGCTTCATCCAGCCGGACATCGCCAGCGCCGCCGGCCTGGTACGCAGCAAGACCCAGGGCGTGGTCAATATCGCCGTACTCAAGGCCGGCAAGGCCAGCACCGCGCAGGTCAGCGGCCAGGTGAAGAACCTGCTGGGGCAGAGCAGCGCACTGACCTTCAGGCAGGTCACCGAGAGCGGCGCCATCTACTACCTGGCGCAGTTCCCCTTCTCCAGCCGAGAGATTCTCAGTTTCACCCTCGATGTGCGCCAGGGCGACGACGCGCACCGCATCACCTTCAACCAGGAAATGTTCCCGGATGACTGATGCCGCAGGCGCTGCCGGCATCTTTGCGTAGGCGCCCCGCCCCAGGGCGAAGCTTTCAGGGCGCTGCCGTCCTGGTTCGCGGCGGGGCGCCGCTCCTACAGATTCTGTAATTCAACGTACAACTGACAGGCAATATCCGCATGATCGACCTCAAGGAACTGGTACTGGCCAGCCATAACGCCGGCAAGCTCAAAGAGTTGCAGGCCATGCTCGGCGATGCAGTACGCGTGCGTTCCATCGGCGAGTTCTCCAGCGTCGAGCCGGAAGAGACCGGCCTGTCGTTCGTCGAGAATGCCATCCTCAAAGCACGCAACGCCGCGCGCATCTCCGGCCTGCCGGCGCTGGCAGACGACTCCGGCCTGGCGGTGGATTTCCTCGGCGGCGCGCCCGGCATCTACTCGGCGCGCTATGCCGATGGTCAGGGCGACGCAGCGAACAATGCCAAGCTGCTCGCTGCCCTGAAAGACGTGCCGGACGCAGAGCGCGGCGCCCAGTTCGTCTGCGCCCTGGCCCTGGTGCGCCACGCCGACGATCCGCTACCGATCCTCTGTGAAGGCCTGTGGCACGGGCACATCCTGCACGAAGCCCGTGGCGAGCAAGGCTTCGGCTACGACCCACTGTTCTGGGTGCCGGAAACCAGCTGCTCCAGTGCCGAACTGCCTGCCGAACAGAAGAATCGCCTCAGCCACCGCGCCCGCGCCATGGCCCTGCTCAAGCAGCGCCTGGGGCTGGCATGAGCGATTCCGCTGGCGGGAGTTTCCTGCTCCCGCCCCTGGCGCTCTATATCCACATCCCGTGGTGCGTGCGCAAATGCCCTTACTGCGACTTCAACTCCCATGCTGCCGGGCCGACGCTGCCTGAAGAGGAATACGTCGACGCGCTGCTCGCCGACCTCGATATCGACGTGCAGCACGCCCATGGCCGGCCACTGAGCTCGATTTTCTTCGGTGGCGGCACGCCCAGTCTGTTCTCCGACCGCGCCCTGGGCCGTCTGCTGGAAGGCGTCGAGCGGCGCATCGCCTTTGCGCCAGACATCGAGATCACCCTGGAAGCCAACCCCGGCACCTTCGAGCAGGCCAAGTTCAAGGGCTACCGAAGCCTCGGCATCAACCGTCTGTCCATCGGCGTGCAGAGTTTCCAGGAAGCCAAGCTAAAGGCGCTGGGGCGCATCCACAATGGCGACGAAGCCATCCGTGCCGCCGATATGGCGCGTGCTGCCGGCTTCGATAACTTCAACCTCGACCTGATGCACGGCCTACCCGAGCAGAGCATCGAGGACGCCCTGTTCGACCTGCGCACGGCCATCAGCCAGGGGCCGACACACCTGTCCTGGTACCAGCTGACCATGGAGCCGAATACGGTGTTCTGGAGCCAGCCACCCGAGCTGCCCGAAGACGATCTGCTGTGGGACATCCAGGAAGCCGGCCAGGCGCTGCTCGCCGCCGAGGGCTACGCGCAGTACGAGGTGTCCGCCTACACCCAGGCCGGCAAACAGGCGCGGCACAACCTCAACTACTGGACCTTCGGCGACTTTCTCGGCATCGGTGCTGGCGCCCACGCCAAGCTGAGCACACCCGCAGGGCGCATCCAGCGCACCTGGAAAACCCGCCTGCCGAAGGACTACCTCGACCCGGCCAAGGCATTCCAGGCCGGCGAACGCCTGCTGGCAGCCGACGAGTTGCCCTTCGAATTTCTGATGAACGTGCTGCGCCTGAGCGAAGGCGCGCCAGCCGAGCTGTTCAGCCAGCGCACCGGCCTGCCGTTGCAGCAACTCGAACAGGCGCGCCGCGAAGCCGAACGCCAGGGCCTGCTGCAAGCCGATGAAACTCGACTGGTCGCCACGGCCAAGGGCCAGCTGTTTCTCAATGATCTGCTGCAGCAGTTCCTGGCCTAGTTCACCCACAGCGCGGCATGAATCCGGTAGGCTAACGCGCCATTCGCGCGGCCATCGCTCACGTCGCGCTGTACTGAAGGAGCCTGCATGGATCTGCTACTGGACCTGATCGTCACCCTCTCGCGCTGGAGCCGCAGCCACCTCAGCGATATTTCCCTGGCCATCATGGCCACGTTGCTGGTGCTGTTCGGCCCAGCCATCAACGCCTGGGTTCAACGCACCATCGGTAACCTCAATTTCGTCCTGCGCACCCTGCTGTTCGTGGTGTTCTGCGCGGTCGGCTATGGCCTGGCGATCGTCTTCCTCACGCCCTGGCTGGCCAAGGGGCTGGCGCAGTTCAACAACTTCACCCTGGCGCCAGTACTGATCCTGATCTTCGTGGTAATCGGCATCCTCGCCGACCGCAACTAGATCGTCCTGCGCGTCATCAGCGACGCGCAGGACGAAGGCTTCAGAATGGCTTGATCGCCACCTTGAGTACGCCGTCACGCTGATTGGCGAACAGGTCGTAGGCCTCGACGATGCTCTCCAAGCGATACTGGTGAGTGACCAACGCGCCGAGGTCGACGCGCTCGGAGGCCACCACATTGAGCAAACGGCGCATGCGTTCCTTGCCCCCCGGGCACAGCGAGGTAACGATACGGTGGTCGCCCAGCCCGGCGTGGAAGGCACCCAGGGGAATGGTCAGGTCGCTGGAGTAAACCCCCAGACTGGACAGCGTGCCGCCCGGCTTGAGCACCCGCAACGCCTGTTCGAAGGTGCTCTGCAGGCCCAGCGCCTCGATCGAGGCATCCACGCCACGGCCGCCGGTGAGCTTGAAGATCTCGTCCACCACGTCCACTTCGCGGAAATTCAGGGTGACGTCGGCGCCGAGCTGGCGGGCGATACGCAGGCGCTCGTCGACACCATCGATGGCGATGATCGTGCTTGCCCCGCGCAACTTGGCTCCGGCGGTGGCGCACAGGCCAATCGGCCCCTGGGCGAACACCGCCACCACATCGCCGATCTTGATATTGGCCGCCTCGGCACCGGCAAAACCGGTGGACATGATGTCCGGGCACATCAGCACCTGCTCGTCGCTCAGGCCATCCGGTACCGGCGCCAGATTGGCCTGGGCGTCGGGAACCAGCACATATTCGGCCTGGGTGCCGTCGATGCTGTTGCCGAAGCGCCAGCCGCCCATGGGTTTGTAACCGTGGCACTGGCAGCCACCATCCTGGGCCGGATAACCATCCTGGCAGGCGTAGGAGGTGAAGCTGGGACAGATGGCGCCGGCGATGACCCGCTGGCCTTCCTGGTAGCCCTGCACATTGGCGCCCAGCTTCTCGATCACCCCCACCGGCTCGTGACCCACGGTCAGCCCACTGGCCACCGGGTACTCCCCCTTGAGAATGTGTACATCGGTGCCGCAGATGGTGGTAGTGGTGATACGCACCAGCGCATCGTTGGCCCCGACTGGCGGAATCGGTTTGTCCACCAGTTCGATACGCCCGGGTTCGATAAACACAGCCGCTTTCATCAGGCTCATGGCCTTGCCCTCATTAGAGTCCGAGATATCTGACTCTAGCCCAACGGGCGGCGGCGGTATTGCCACGGATCAAACAGCGGAGCAGCACAGCACAGGCCGCCAGTGCAGCCCGTGGCTCAGTTGCCTTCGCGGCGCAGGGCCTGCGGGGTGAAGTCGCGCGGGCTCAGCCGGGCATTGAAGTCGTACATCTTCTCGTTGTTGTCCAGACCATCGGCGAAGTAGCGCCCGCCCTTGAAGTCATAGACGGTTTCAAGCGTGGAACCGAACATGGGCACGTCGTAATAGCTGATCGGATGCGCTTCCTGCAGGCCAATCAGATTGCCGCTGCGGTCGTACAGGTCGACGGCAAGAATCTGCCAGCTGTCTTCGTCCAGGTAAAAGCGGCGCTTGGCATATGGATGGCTGAAGCCCGTGCGCAGATCCGCCTCCACCACCCAAACGCGGTGCAATTCATAGCGCAGCAGCGCGGGGTTGATGTGCCGGGCCTGAAGAATATCGGCGTAGGGGATGCCCTGCTGGTGCACGGCATAACTGTTGTACGGCACCAGCATCTCGCGCTTGCCCAGCAGTTGCCATGCGTAGCGATCCGGTGCGCCGTTGTAGGCGTCCACCTGGTCGGCCGTGGCCATGCCGTTGGTATCGGGCTGCAGGGTGTCGTAGGCAAGCATCGGCAGACGGCGCACACGGCGCTCACCACGATTGAAGCGCCAGGCCTTGCGAATCGCCAGCACCTGGTCGAGGGTCTCCTGCACCACCAGCGCCGAACCGGCCAGCTTGGCCGGCGCCACCACCTTGTACTTGTAGTAGAACAGAGTGTTGTCCAGATCCTGCGGGGCCACACCTTCGCGACCGTAGAGGAAATAGATGTCGCGCTCGAGCTTGAGCAAGTTGTAGCCGCCGTTGGCGAGCACCGCTGCCTGGTTGGTGACCATGCTGATCTGGTCGCCACGGTAGCGCATGATGTGGTTCCAGATGGCCTCCTGGCCGGTCTGCGGCAGGGGGAACGGCACGCCGGCAGCTGCGCCCTGCACACCATTGCCACCGGAAATCAGCTCGGCATTCTGTGCATTGAAACGCGTGGCGTCATAGATACGCTGCGGCGCAGCAGCGCTGCGGCGGGTCGGGAATACCCGCAGGTAGAAGCTGGGGTTTTCCTGCAGCAGGGTCTTGAGGCCGATCGGCAACAGTTGTTCATACTGCGCCAGATTCTGGCTGTCGACCCGGTACAGCAGTTTGTCGTCAGCATAGGGATCAGGATGATGCATGCCCGGCTGGTAATTGGCCGGCGGCGTGGCCAGGCCGCCCGTCCAGGCAGGGATGGTGCCACTGGCATTACCGGCACGCTCGCCGCCAAGTGGCGTCAGTTCCTGACCCAGGCGCGCGGCCTGGCTGGCATCGACCTTGGCCTGGGCCTGAAACGCCAGGGCAGTCAGCAGAAGAAGGGAAACCGATCTCAACACAATGCTCTCCTCGCGGCGCCATGCAAGCGGTGCCGCTATTGTCCGCGCACCTTGTAGGTGCGCTTGTCTTTGTTGTGTTCTGAGAGCCTGCTCACGATCTCGCGAGCTAGAGCGATACAACACCGATGGCGGCCCCGCAAAAACAAGCGAGGAACGGTCGGAGTCGCGCTCGAGTTTACGAGTGGTAAATGAGCATGACTCGCTTCGCTCGCCCCTTCGGGACCGCACCAGAGGCGCGTTAGCCGCAAGCGGCTTTCCGAGCTTGTTTTTAACGCAGTAGCGCCGACGCGCAGCAGATCGTGAGCAGGTTCTGAGGTGAGGCGCCGTCCTGGCTGTCGGATTATCCCGATCTAATCGTGCATCCTGCCGGTTCTATATACGGGCGATCCCTACGGACAGGATCGCTCGGCAATCACTCCTGACGCTGAAACTTCAGATCCCACACGCCATGGCCGAGACGCTCGCCCCGACGTTCGAACTTGGTCACCGGACGCTCCTCGGGACGCGGCACGTAGGTGCCATCGGCCGCCAGGTTGCGATAGCCCGGCGCTGCATTCATCACTTCGAGCATGTGCTCGGCGTAGTTCTCCCAATCGGTAGCCATGTGCAGCACACCACCGATCTTCAACTTGCTGCGCACCAGCTCGGCAAAAGCCGGCTGGACGATGCGGCGCTTGTGGTGGCGCGACTTGTGCCAGGGGTCGGGGAAGAACAGCAGCACGCGATCGAGGCTGGCGTCGGCCACGCAGTCACGCAGCACCTCCAGCGCATCGCAGCTGTAGACCCGCAGGTTGCTGAGGCCCTGCGTCATCGCACCGTTGAGCAGCGCACCCACGCCAGGCTTGTGTACCTCGACACCGATGAAATCCTGTTCAGGCGCAGCAGCAGCCATCTCCAGGGTGGAGTGGCCCATACCGAAGCCGATCTCGAAGGTGCGCGGCGCACTGCGACCGAACACTTGGTCGAAGTCGCGTAGACCATCTTCCAGCTCCAGGCCGAACAACGGCCAGCCCTTGTCGATGCCGCGCTGCTGGCCCTCGGTCATGCGCCCGGCACGCATCACGAAGCTCTTGATGGTACGGCGCTGGCGACCGTCTTCGGTCAGTTCGGGCTGTTGGGTATCGGTCATGCTGGACTCTTGTAGATTGCGTTACGACTGGCGCGCCGGCGGACCGGCACGCAGCCAATCGTCATCCTTAGTTGATCAGGCCAGTCAGCGGCGACGACGCACTGGCATAGAGTTTCTTCGGCATGCGACCGGCCAGGTAGGCCAGGCGGCCAGCCTCGACGGCATACTGCATGGCGCGCGCCATCAGCACCGGATTCTGCGCTTCGGCGATGGCGCTGTTCATCAGCACCGCCTCGCAGCCCAGCTCCATGGCGATGGTGGCGTCGGAGGCAGTGCCCACGCCGGCATCGACCAGCACCGGCACCTTCGATTCCTCGAGGATGATGCGCAGGTTGTACGGGTTGCAGATCCCCAGGCCCGAGCCGATCAGGCCGGCCAGCGGCATCACCGCGATGCAGCCGATCTCGGCCAGCTGACGCGCGATGATCGGATCGTCGCTGGTGTAGACCATGACGTCGAAGCCATCCTTGACCAGCACTTCGGCGGCCTTGATGGTCTCGATGACGTTGGGGAACAGGGTTTTCTGGTCGGCCAGCACTTCCAGCTTGACCAGGTTGTGGCCATCGAGCAGCTCACGCGCCAGGCGGCAGGTGCGCACGGCCTCGACAGCGTCGTAGCAGCCGGCGGTATTGGGCAGGATGGTGTACTGGTCCGGGCTGATCACGTCGAGCAGGTTCGGCTCACCGGGGTTTTGGCCGATATTGGTGCGGCGCACCGCCACGGTGACGATCTCGGCGCCGGAGGCGGCGATGGCGTCACGGGTCTCGTCCATATCCTTGTACTTGCCGGTACCGACCAGTAGGCGCGACTGGAACGTACGACCGGCCAGGGTGAAGGGCTTGTCGCTGCGAACTTGGCTCATGGAATACTCCTCGTGAGGTCAACCGCCGCCGATGGCGTGCACCACTTCCACCTGATCGCCCTCGGCGAGCTGGGTGCTGTTGTGCTGGCTGCGTGGAACGATGTCCTGATTGAGTTCGACCGCCACACGGCGCCCGGTCAGGTCGAGGCGAACCAACAGGTCGGCGACGCTCTGGTTATCCGGCAGTTCGAAGGGTTCACCATTCAACTGGATACGCATGACGACTCGGTCACAACTGGAAAGAGGGCCGGCATTCTAGCCCGTTAACTGGCCACGACCAAGGCTAAAAGGCGCCATTCGTCCTCATTTCTGACGCCAGGGTCAGGTCAGCTTCCAGGCGCTCAGGCCCAGGCACAGCCAGCCAACGAGGAAGGCGACGCCACCGAAAGGCGTGATCATGCCGAGCTTGCCGACACCGCTGAGGGTCAGCAGATAGAGGCTGCCGGAAAACAGCAGGATACCCAGCGCGAAGGCGCCGCCAGCCAGATTCACCAGCCGTCCGGGTGCATGCATCGCCAGCAGGCCGACGCCGAACAGGGCCAGCGCGTGGATCAGCTGATAGTGTGTGCCAGTCTGGAACACCGCCAGGTATTCGGCGCTTAGCCTGTGCTTAAGGCCATGGGCCGCAAAGGCGCCCAGGGCCACCCCGGTAAAGCCGGCGAAAGCGGATAACAGCAGCCAGAAACGAGCCATGGAACCTCCAGGTGAGATCGACGTGCATGCAGTTTAACCATTGAGCCTGGGGTCGAAATGGTTGTTATTGTCACACCTGCGCGCAATCGTGCGGCCGCTCGGGAATTTCCCCAGCGATTTTTTGTTTTAATAGCGCCACATCCGATCAATGCGAGACCCCATGCTCCGAGCCCTGACCCGCCGCCTGCTGAAACTGCTGCTCTGGCTGATGTTGGCCAGTGCGCTGCTGGTGCTCGTACTGCGCTGGGTACCGCCGCCCGGCACGGCCTTGATGATCGAGCGCAAGATCGAATCCTGGGGCAGCGAACAGCCCATCGAGCTGAAGCGCCAGTGGCGCCCCTGGAAAGAACTCCCGGATCACCTGAAGATGGCGGTGATCGCCGCTGAAGACCAGAAATTCGCCGAACACTGGGGGTTCGATGTCGGCGCGATTCAGGCGGCGCTGGCGCATAACCAGAGCGGCGGCTCACTAAGAGGCGCCAGCACCCTCAGCCAGCAGGTGGCGAAGAACCTGTTTCTCTGGTCCGGACGCAGTTGGCTGCGCAAAGGGCTGGAAGCCTGGTTCACCGCACTGATCGAACTGTTCTGGTCGAAAGAACGCATCCTTGAGGTGTACCTCAATAGCGTCGAGTGGGGCGATGGCATCTTTGGCGCCGAAGCCGCGGCACAACACCATTTCGGTGTCGGCGCGCCTTATCTCAATCGCCAGCAGGCCAGCCAGCTGGCAGCGGTGCTACCTAACCCGCTGCGTTGGAGCGCAGGCCGACCGGACGCCTACGTCAATCGCCGCGCAGCCTGGATTCGCCAGCAAATGAATCAGTTGGGGGGCAGCCACTACCTCAATCAACTCAAGCCGCAGCGCCCCGATTGGTGGCCGCGCTGGCTGTAAGCTAGCGGGTAGCGCGAAAAGCCTTGCGCGGGACGGCGTGCAACAGCTCGACCTCGTCGCCCTGCAGATGCACGGTCAGCCCCCATTGTGGATAGACCCAGGCCTGGCCTTCGGCCAGCTCCAACGTCAAGCGTGGCTGCGCGAGACTGGCAGCCAGGCGGTCGCTGGCCAGCGCTTGCGGGGCACTCAGATTGAGGCTGGCGATGGAAAAACCAGCCATCTGATCGACCAGTGATTGACCAAGGGCCTGCTCGCTATCACCGGCCTTGAGGCCTTGCGCCGTCATCAGACTGTCGCGCTGCTCCGCGCTCAACTTCAGCTCGGCTTCGAGCGACCACTCACCCTCCTCCCCTTCGAGTGGCGCACGATAGACAAGCCGTGCGCCGTCGAGGCGCGGCTCCAGCCACAGCTCGCCTGGCGCCACCGCCTGCACCTCACGCAGCATCAACTCATCTTCGGCCAGCGGCTGCAACAGCACATCACGCCACTGCTGCAGATTGGCCACCGGCTCAACCTCGGTACTGCGCATCAGCCAGGCACCCCAGGCGAAGAACAGCGCGGCGACGAGCGCGAATATCAGCCAGTGCTGTACTTTCAGTGGGGCTTTGTTCAAGGCAATTGCTCCAGACAGAAAAAAGCCGCACCAGGGTGCGGCTTTTCGGGGTAACGGCAGACTCAGGCGGCGATATAGCCTTTGAGCTTGTTCATCGCGTTCTTTTCAAGCTGACGAATACGCTCGGCCGACACATTGTACTTGGCGGCTAGGTCGTGCAGCGTCGCCTTCTCCTCGGCCAGCCAGCGCTGGTAGAGGATGTCGCGGCTGCGCTCGTCCAGGCTTTCCAGCGCTTCGTGCAGGTTGCTGCTGGAACTGTCGCTCCAATCGGCATCCTCGAGCTGACGAGCCGGGTCGTAACGATGGTCTTCCAGATAATGCGCGGGTGACTGGAAGGCGCTGTCATCGTCGGCATCGGCAGCCGGGTCGAAGGCCATGTCCTGGCCGGTCAGGCGACTTTCCATCTCGCGCACTTCGTGCGGCTCGACGCCCAGGCTTGCGGCCACGGCGGTCACTTCATCGTTGTTCAGCCAGGCCAGACGCTTCTTCTGGCTGCGCAGGTTGAAGAACAGTTTGCGCTGGGCCTTGGTGGTGGCCACTTTGACGATGCGCCAGTTCTTCAGGATGAACTCGTGGATCTCGGCACGGATCCAGTGCACGGCGAAGGACACCAGACGCACGCCCATTTCCGGATTGAAGCGCTTGACCGCCTTCATCAGGCCGACATTGCCTTCCTGGATCAGGTCGGCCTGGGCCAGACCATAGCCGGAGTAGCTGCGCGCGATATGCACCACGAAACGCAGGTGGGCCAACACCATCTGGCGGGCGGCATCGAGATCCTGCTGGTAAAAGAGATTTTCGGCCAGTTCACGCTCCTGCTCAGGCGTCAGCAGCGGAATGCTGTTGACCGCATGCACGTACGCTTCCAGGTTGGCGCCTGGAACCAGAGCATGGACAGATTGCAAGGAAGTGGACATTCGAATCCTCCGATTCACGAAACTCGTGCAGTGTAGCACTGAGCCATCTGATGCAAAACCTGTGGATAAGTTCCCTGAGAGATAGTCAATATCAACCAAAACAATGACTTGTCAGCCTGCGCTCAGCCTTACCGAACAACGCCCTAACGGGGTGCAAGTTCGTTCAGATGACGCGCCACCGCCAGCCAGGCGCCAATATAGCCCAACAGCACGGCGCCAAACAGCAGCGAAAAACCATCAGAAGAAGGTACGCCACCCAGCGCGAAATCGCTACCGTAAAGACCGGCCAAACGTACTACAGCATCGTTCAGCCAATCCAGCCCGAAGGCCAGCAGCAACCAGGCGAAGATGCCTGCGCCAAAACCGTACAACGCGCCCATATAAAGGAAGGGACGGCGTACATAGCCATCGGTGCCGCCCACCAGCTTGATCACTTCGATCTCGGCACGGCGGTTTTCGATATGCAGGCGGATGGTGTTACCGATCACCAGCAGCAGCGCCAGGATCAGCAGCAGGCTGAGGCCGAAGACGAAACGATCACCCAGTTTGAGGATGGCAGTCAGGCGCTCGACCCAGACCAGATCGAGCTGCGCCTGCTCTACCTTGGGCAGCTCCGCCAGGCGCTGGCGCAGGGCCTCAAGCTTGGCCTTGTCGACTTCCTTGGGCGTTACCAGCACCACGCCGGGCAGCGGATTATCCGGCAACTCCTTGAGCGCCTGACCCAGACCGGACAGCTGCTGGAACTCTTCCAGTGCCTGTTCGCGGCTGATCCATTCGGCCTCGGCAACGTCATCCATCGCCGCGATCTGCCCGCGCAGTGCCTGACCATCGCGCTCGCCGGCCGACATGTCGAGGAACAGGGAAATCTGCGCCGCACGCTGCCAGGAGCCGCCGAGCTTCTCGACGTTGTCCAACAGCAGCGACAGACCCATGGGCAGGCTCAACGCCACGGCCATCACCAGGCAGGTGAAGAAACTGCCGATGGGCTGACGCGCCAGGCGGCGCAGGCTGTCGATCAGGCTGGCGCGGTGGCTTTCCAGCCAGGCATGGAACAGCGTGCGAAAATCCGGCTCGTCCGCCGGGCCGTCGACCACCTTGTTGCGCGGCGCCGCGCCGACACGTTCGGCCGGTTGCGGCGTGGGCATTTTCGATGCGCTCATCAGGCAGCCTCCCCGTCACCGATCAGGCGACCGCGTTGCAGGGTGAGCATGCGCTGGCGCATGCGTGCGATCAGCGCCAGGTCGTGACTGGCGATCAACACGGTGGTGCCCAACTGGTTGATGTCTTCGAACACGCCCATGATCTCGGCAGCCAGACGCGGATCGAGGTTACCGGTGGGCTCGTCTGCCAGCAGCAGGGCCGGACGGTGGACGATGGCGCGGGCGATGCCGACACGCTGCTGCTGACCGGTGGACAGATCGCCAGGCGATTGCGCCGCCTTGTCACTGAGGCTGACGCGCTCCAGCGCCGCGCCGACGCGCTTGGCGATCTCCGGCTTGGACAGGCCGAGAATCTGCAGCGGCAGCGCGACGTTGTCGTACACAGTGCGGTCGAACAGCAACTGGTGGTTCTGGAACACCACGCCGATCTGTCGGCGCAGGAAGGGAATCTGCGCATTGGTGATGGTCGACAGGTCCTGCCCGGCCAGCAGCAACTTGCCGCTGGTGGGCCGTTCCATCGCCAGCAGCAAACGCAGCAGCGTGCTCTTGCCGGCGCCGGAGTGACCGGTGACGAAGAGAAATTCGCCCGGGCGAACGCGGAAAGTCAGCTCGTGCAGCCCGACATGGCCATTGGGGTAACGCTTGGCGACCTGCTCGAATCGGATCATCCGCGCTCACGCTCCTCGAAGAGTGCCTGGACGAAAGCCTGCGCCTGGAACGGACGCAGGTCATCGATGCCTTCACCCACGCCGATATAGCGAATCGGCAGACCGAACTGCTTGGCCAGGGCGAAGATAACGCCGCCCTTGGCGGTGCCATCGAGTTTGGTCAGTGCCAGACCGGTGAGGTTCACGGTCTGGTTGAACTGCTTGGCCTGGTTGATGGCGTTCTGCCCGGTGCCGGCATCGAGTACCAGCAGCACCTCATGCGGCGCGGTGTCGTCCAGCTTGCCGATCACCCGACGGACCTTCTTCAACTCTTCCATCAGGTTGTCTTTGGTGTGCAGGCGCCCGGCGGTGTCGGCGATAAGCACGTCGATGCCACGCGACTTGGCGGCCTGCACCGCATCGAAGATCACCGAGGCCGAGTCGGCACCGGTGTGCTGGGCGATGACCGCGATGTTGTTGCGCTCACCCCAGACCTGCAGTTGCTCCACCGCCGCGGCGCGGAAGGTATCGCCGGCAGCGAGCATGACCTTCTTGCCTTCGAGCTGGAGTTTCTTGGCCAGCTTGCCGATGGTGGTGGTCTTGCCCACGCCGTTCACGCCCACCACGAGAATCACATAGGGCTGTTTGCCGCTGTCGATGACCAGCGGCTGCTCGACCGGCTTGAGCAGGGTCACCAGCTCCTCCTGCAGCGCCTTGTACAGGGCGCCGCTGTCGGCCAGTTCCTTGCGCGCCACGCGCTTGGTCAGGTTGCCGATGATCGCGGTGGTCGCCTCGACGCCAACGTCGGCGGTGAGCAGGCGGGTTTCCAGATCGTCGAGCAGGTCATCGTCGATGGCCTTCTTGCCGAGGAACAGGCTGGCCATGCCTTCACCGAGGCTGGCGCTGGTTTTGGACAGGCCTTGCTTGAGGCGGGCGAAGAAGCTTGGCTTTTCCTGCGTGGCCGCTGCAGCGACGGGAGCCGGTACTGCCGCCACGGGTGCTGCCTCGACGACAGGTTCGGGCACGACCGGCTGCGGCTGCACAGCAGCTGCAACAACCGGCGGTGCAACGACGTGCGGCTCAGGCGACGCTGACGGAGCGGGCGCGACTTCAGCCACTTCCACCGCGACCGTTGCTACGGCTTCGGGCACGGGCGGCTCGACAGGCGCCTGAGCAGCAGGTTGCTCAACGGGCGCAGGCTGAGCAGGCTCGGCAGTCGTCTCTGCCGGTTTCTTGCGCCACCAGCTGAACAGGGATTTCTTTTCTTCGCTCACGGGCTGGGCTTGGGGGTCGGTCACGGCCGGTGAGTTCTTGTCGTCTTTGGAACCAAACATGGGTCTTCTCAAAGGGGCGAGCAGCCATTGCAGGCAGTGGGTGCCGCAGGCGCATCCGGAAAAATTCGCTTGCCAGGCACGGCCCGGAGCAACCGCCCGCACGGGCACTGCAAAGGGCTTGCGCTGTACGAAACAGCCCGAGACTTTACCACTTTAGAGCGCTACCGCGCAGCGTTGCAGCCTGCCAGTTTCCTGCCGCTGATCAGGCGCCTGCGGTAATCACCATCGCCAGCGCGAGACCCGACAGTAGCGCGCCCAAAAACCTATGCAAAAGCTGTACAGTCTGATACGCCATTGTCGAACATCTTCCTCAGCTCATCCTTTGCGGGGTCGCCAGCATGCTTGTCCGCCTTACCTATGCCAGCCGCGCCAGCCATGGCATGTCTTCACAACTGATCCGCGATATTCTCGAAAGCTCGCAACGCAACAACCCGATACGCGGCCTCACTGGCATCCTGTGCTGTAACGCCGACACCTTTGTTCAAGCACTGGAAGGACCACGAACGGCCATCAACGTGTTGTACAACCGTTTGGCAGAGGATAACCGCCACAAGGACCTGACGATTCTCGACTACGAAGAGATCCACGTTCGCCGCTACGCCAGCTGGAGCATGGGCTGGGCCGGCGCCAAGCAGGTCAACCGAGAACTTTTTCTGAAATACTCCTGCAGCGACCGCCTGGACCCTTTCGGCATGAGCGCCGAACAGGTCAATGGCTTGCTACTGGAACTGTCGGCAAGCGTGAGCACCATCAGCGCGCCGATTATCGACTGAATCCAATTCGCTGCGACGCAGAACCTAATCGCTTGTTCCGATATCCCAAGGGCGGTGCTTCGTAGTATGGATGGAGTATCCTGACACCCTCTTGTCAACGGCGGTTAGACCGCCTCGGCCATCCAAACAGGACGACACCCGATGATTGTCACTGCACGCCGCACCCTCGGCCTGATTCTGGGAGTGTTTTGTTGCCTGCCGCTGGCAGCGTTCGCTGCTGCGCCGCAGCCCACCCACGAATTCACACTGGACAACGGCCTCAAGGTCATCGTTCGCGAGGATCACCGCGCCCCCGTGGTGGTCAGCCAGCTTTGGTACAAGGTCGGCTCCAGCTACGAGACGCCCGGTTCCACCGGCCTCTCTCACGCACTGGAACACATGATGTTCAAGGGCAGCGGCAAGCTCGGCCCCGGCGAAGCCTCGCGCATCCTGCGGGAGCTGGGCGCCGAGGAAAACGCCTTTACCAGCGACGACTACACCGCCTATTACCAGGTGCTGGCCAGCGACCGTCTGGGCGTGGCGCTGGAGCTGGAAGCCGACCGCCTGGCCAGCCTGAAGCTGCCAGCCGACGAGTTCGCCAAGGAAATCGAAGTCATCAAGGAAGAACGCCGCCTGCGCACCGACGACCGCCCGTCTTCGCTGGCCTACGAGCGCTTCAAGGCCATGGCTTACCCGGCCAGCGGTTACAGCATCCCCACCATCGGCTGGATGGCCGACCTCGAGCGCATGCATATCGATGACCTGCGTGCCTGGCACCAGAAGTGGTACGCACCGAACAACGCCACCCTGGTGGTGGTCGGTGACGTCAGCGTGGATGAGGTCAAGACCCAGGTGCAGCGCTACTTCGGCGACATTCCGCGCGGTGACGTGCCGACCGCCAAACTGCCGCTGGAGCTGGCCGCGCCGGGCGAACGCCGCACCACGCTGTACCTCAAGACGCAGTTGCCGAGCCTGCTCATGGGCTTCAACGTACCGGGTCTGGCCACCGCCGAAACGCCGCGCCAGGCCTATGCCCTGCGCCTGGCCGCCGCCCTGCTCGACGGCGGCTACAGCGCACGCCTGTCCACCCGCCTGGAACGCGGCGAAGAACTCGTTTCCGGCGCCAGCGCCTGGTACAACGCCTTCACCCGTGGCGACAGCCTGTTCATCGTCTCGGCCACGCCCAACGTACAGAAGGGCAAGACCCTGGAGCAGGCCGAGGCCGGCCTGTGGCGCGAACTGGAAGAACTGAAGAAAGCCCCGCCGTCCGCCGCCGAACTGGCCCGCGTACGCGCCCAGGTGATCGCCGGCCTGGTGTTCGAGCGCGATTCGATCACCAGCCAGGCCACCAGCATCGGCCAACTGGAAACCGTCGGCCTGTCCTGGCAACTGATCGACCAGGAGCTGGCCGAGCTGGAGGCCGTCACCCCGGCCGACATCCAGCAGGCCGCACGCACCTTCTTCGTCCGCGAGCGCCTGAGCGTCGCCAACGTACTGCCCGAAGAGTCCCGCAATAAGGAGTCCCGCCCATGAAGACTGAGCACCGCCGCCTGGGCCTGCTCGGCCTGATCCTGTCCAGCGCCCTGGCACTGGGCGCCTGCGCCAACCTGTCCGACAGCACCGTGACTGGCGATGCCGCCAAGCTGCAGTCGCTGGCCGCACTCGACGGCAAGGCGCCAACCCGCCGCACCCTGGATATCCAGACCTGGCAGACCGCGCAAGGCGCCAAGGTGCTGTTCGTCGAAGCACATGAGCTACCGATGTTCGACCTGCGCCTGACCTTCGCCGCCGGCAGCAGTCAGGACGGCGGCGTGCCAGGCCTGGCCACCCTGACCAACGCCATGCTCAACGAAGGCGTACCGGGCAAGGACGTCGGCGCCATCGCCGCCGGCTTCGAGGGGCTCGGTGCCGAGTTCGGCAACGGCGCCTACCGCGACATGGCGGTGGCCAGCCTGCGCAGCCTGAGCGCGCAGGAGCAGCGCGAACCGGCACTAGCCCTGTTCGCTGAGGTGCTGGGCAAGCCCACCTTCCCCGCCGACTCGCTGGCACGGATCAAGAACCAGTTGCTGGCCGGCTTCGAGCTCCAGAAGCAGAACCCGGGCAAACTGGCCAGCCTCGAATTGTTCGAGCGCCTGTACGGTCAGCACCCCTACGCTCACCCGAGCGAAGGCACGGCACAGTCGATCCCGGCCATCACCCGCCAGCAGCTGCAGGCTTTCCATGCCCGTGCCTATGCCGCCGGCAATGCGGTGATCGCGCTGGTTGGCGATCTGTCGCGCGCCGAGGCCGAGGCCATCGCCGACCAGGTATCCGCCGCCCTGCCGCCAGGCCCGGCGCTGGCCAAGATCGCCCAGCCGCAGACGCCCAAGCCGGGCGCCAGCCATATCGAGTACCCGTCCAACCAGACCCACCTGATGATCGCCCAGCTCGGCATTGATCGTCGCGACCCGGACTATGCCGCGCTGTACCTGGGCAACCAGATCTTCGGCGGCGGCGGTTTCGGCACTCGCCTGATGAGCGAAGTGCGCGAGAAGCGTGGCCTGACCTACGGCGTCTACTCCGGATTCAGCGCCATGCAGGCGCGTGGCCCGTTCATGATCAACCTGCAGACCCGAGCGGACTTGAGCGAAGGCACCCTGGCGCTGGTCAAGCAACTGCTCGCCGACTACCTGCGTGACGGCCCTACCCAGCAGGAACTGGACAACGCCAAGCGTGAGCTGGCCGGCAGCTTCCCGCTGTCCACCGCGAGCAACGCTGCCATCGTCGGCCAACTGGCCTCGATGGGTTTCTACGACCTGCCACTGAGCTATCTGGACGACTTCATGCGTGACGTGCAGAACCTCACGACCGATCAAGTGAAAGCGGCAATGGCCAAACACCTCGACCCCGAGGCGCTGGTGGTGGTCACCGCCGGCCCGACGGTGCCGCAAAAAGAGCTGCCGCCGCCCACCGAGCGCCCGGCCGAACTGCCCAGCGCGGTGCCACACTGATGCGTGGTCGCACACAGCCAAAACCGGCCGCCAAGGCTCACGGCGGCCAGGGTCAGTTGCGCATCATCGGCGGGCAGTGGCGTTCGCGGCGCTTTGCTTTCCCCGACGGGCCAGGCCTGCGCCCGACCCCGGACCGGGTGCGTGAGACGCTGTTCAACTGGCTGGCGCCCTATGTCGAGGGCGCTTATGTGCTCGACCCCTTCGCCGGTAGCGGCGCGCTGCTGCTCGAAGCGCTGTCACGCGGCGCCGCCAGCGGCCTGGCCTGCGACCTCAACCCGGCCTCGGTGAGCGCCTTGCGCGGCCACCTGGCAACGCTGCAGTGCAGCGCCGGCGAGATTCAACTGGGCGACGCCCTGCAACTGCTGGCGCGCCCGGCGCCGCGTCGCTTCGATATCGCCCTGCTCGACCCGCCATTCCACAAGAGCCTGCTGCAGGACGCCTGCACACTGCTGGAGACGCAGGGTTGGCTGGCCGATGACGCCTGGATCTACACCGAAAGCGAAACCGCGCCTTCGAGCCTGGGTCTGCCCGGCAACTGGCGTCTGCACCGCGAAAAACACACCGGCCAGGTGCATTATGCGCTTTGGCAGAGGAGTGCGTAGGGCGGACTCAGGAGCGCCAGCGAACAGTCCGCCTGGATCATGCCAGAGCTTGCCACCTCCCTGCCCTGGCACCGGCGTCACGATAGATTCCGCGACGGCGTACTGTTTCGCGACGACTGCATGGATGCAGGAGGTAAAACGACGCAGGAAGCCAAAGCCGAGTACGCCCTACACCAAAATAACGACCGGCCACCCGATGAACACTGACTTTCGCCCCGCCTGGTGGCTCCCCGGCCCGCATCTGCAGACGCTGTGGAACCCCTTCTGTCGTAAGCCGCCGCAACTGGAACGGCAGCGCGAGCGGCTGTGGCTGGACGATGGCGATTTTCTCGACCTCGACTGGTACGGCCCGCATGACACCCATGCGCCGCTGGTGCTGGTGCTGCACGGCCTGACCGGCAGTTCCAACTCGCTCTACGTGCTGGGGCTGCAACAGGCGCTGGCCGCGCGCGGCTGGGCCAGCGTGGCGCTGAACTGGCGCGGCTGCTCCGGCGAGCCCAACCTGTTGCCGCGTGGCTATCACTCCGGCGCCAGCGAGGATCTGGCATCGGCCGTGGCCCACCTGCGCGCGCAACGGCCGATGGCGCCGCTGTACGCGGTGGGCTACTCGCTGGGCGGCAACGTGCTGCTCAAGTACCTGGGCGAGTCGGGCGAGGCCTCGGGCTTGCAGGCTGCGGTGGCGGTATCGGTGCCGTTTCGCCTGGACCACTGCGCCGAGCGCATCGACCGCGGTTTCTCCAAGGTCTACCAGGCGCATTTCATGCGCGCGCTGGTCGCCTATGTGCGCGACAAGCAGCAGCGCTTCACTGACGAAGGCCATCATGAGCGCCTGGCAGCGCTGCAGCAGCTGGGTCCGCTGGAGGGCATGCGCACCTTCTGGGATTTCGATGCACGCTTCACCGCGCCGCTGCACGGCTATGCCGACGCCGAGGACTACTACCGGCGCGCCTCCAGCCGTTACTACCTGGGTGAAATCCGCACACGTACGCTGATCATCCAGGCCGAGGACGACCCCTTCATCTTCCGCCACAGCCTGCCGGAGGCCGGCGAACTGGCGCCCGGCACCGAGTTCGAGCTGCATGCCCAGGGCGGGCATGTCGGCTTCGTCGAAGGTAGCCCGCGCCGCCCCAGTTACTACCTGGAGCGGCGCATTCCTCACTGGCTGGACACACTCACCTGAATCAACTGGCGGCAGGCTGCTCCGGCATCGCCGAGGAGTGGTGCTTGAGGATTTTCCACTCGCCATCGACCTTCTGGTAAACGAAGGTGTAGCGCGCCTGCACCTGGCGCACCGCATCACCCTGGGTCAGGGCGAAGGTGTAAACCCCCGAATCCACCGCTGCATCCGGGCCGATCTGGCGAATTTCACGCATGTTGATCGTGCCCACCGGCTTGGCCTGTAAGAAATGGTCGAAATAGTCTTTGATTGCCTCATGGCCTACGCGCACTCGATTCGATACCGTGGGCTGCAGCACGCCGTTGTCGGCGTACAAGGCAGCGACCTTGGCCGAGTCGCCAGTCTGCAAGGCGGCGTTCCAGCGCTCGAACAGGCCGGCGATCTGCTGCTCCTGCGCATTGCTCGGGGCGGTTGCCGTTTCCGTGTAGACATAAGGCGCATCGGCCGCCTGAGCCAGTGGCACGGACAGGGCGAACACCAGGGCACAGCCGCTGAACAAGGGTTTCAACATGGTCGAATCTCCGGCTATTGAATGACGCCGTCAGCATGCAACCGGCCCGGCGCCTGCACATCGGCCGGATGGAGCCGGCGGCCTATGCCAGGTGGCAGATGCCAGACGCGCTTGGAGCCATTAGCCTGCGCCGTCCGATGACGCGCACTTCGTGGAGGCGTAGATGCAGCACACCCCACCCGACAGCGTGCTGGCCCTGCGCGCCGATTACCGCCAGGCGGAAAGCCGCGCCGCGCGCCTGCGCCTGCTGGTGGAGAGCGGCCGCGCCCTCAGCGCCTTGCCGGCCACCGAAAGCGGCGCACTGGCCCTGCAACGAGCCTGCAGCTTCTGCGCCATGGATGGCGGCGTGCTGCTGCTCAGGCAAGCCGATGGCAGCCCGAGCCTGAGCGCCGGCTTCGGCCCGGCTGCCCTGCAACAGCAGCTCGCCACGCTGCCCTGGCCGGGCGCCGCCCAGGTGCTGGAAGCGCCGCTGGCGCAGGTTGCCCTGGCGCTTCATCTGCCATTGCATGCGGCCTCGGGTGAAGTATTCGGCGCCCTGCTGCTGGGCAACGCCAGCGCCATGCGCCGCCCGGACGCGGAAGACCTCGAAGCCCTGCAGTTGCTCGCCACCCTGCTCGCCGCCCACCTGCACAATAGTCAGTTGCTGGTGGCGCTCAGCCTGCGCGAGCGGACCATGTCGGAACTGGTACATCGGCAGATGAGCGCCCAGGAGGACGAGCGCGCCCGCGTGGCCTATGACCTGCACGACGGCCTGGCGCAGACCCTGGCCGGCCTGCATCAGCACCTGCAGGGGTTCGCTCAGCATCGCCAACTGAATGACGACTTGCGTGCCGCCCTGGCGCCCATCCTGCAACTGGCGCAGCGCAGCATGGGCGAGACGCGCCAGGCCATCAGCGGCCTGCGCCCGACCCTGCTGGATGACTTCGGTCTGGCGCCAGCACTGGACCGCGAACTCGACCGCCTGCGCAGCATGGGCCGCCAGGTGCAGTGGCTACGCCGCGATCCCCGGCGCCTGCGCCCGGCGGTGGAGATCGCCCTGTTTCGCATCGGCCAGGAGGCCATCAACAACATCTGCAAGCACACCGCCGAGGGCGCGGTCAGCCTGGAGCTGCACCTCGATGGCGAGACCGCCCACCTGCAGATAGAGGATCGCGGCCCCGGCTTCGCCGCCACGCAGAAACCGCCAGCCGCACACGGCATGGGCCTGGTGGCCATGCGCGAACGCTGCCGGCTGCTCGGCGGTCAGTTCGCCTGTCACAGCCAACCCGGCCACGGCACCCGCGTGCTGGCCAGTATTCCACGCGTCCTGCCGGATGAGGAAAACGCATGAACGAACCCATTCGCCTGCTGCTGGCCGATGACCACGAGGTGACCCGCGCCGGTTTCGCCGCGATGCTCGCCGACTGCCCGGAATTCAGCATCGTCGGCCAGGCGGTGGACGGCCGCCAGGCGCTGGAGCTCTGCCAGCGCCTGAATCCGGACATCGCCATCCTCGATATCCGAATGCCGCAGCTGAACGGCCTGGCTACCGCGCGCCTGCTGCGCGAACAGCAGCCGTCGATCAAGGTGCTGCTGTTCACCATGTACGACAGCCCCGACCACCTGGAAGCGGCGGTCAACGCCGGCGCCGTCGGCTATCTGCTCAAGGACGCCAGTCGCCAGGAAGTCATCGATGGCCTGCGCCAGGTGGCGGCCGGCCAGTGTGCGCTCAACGCCATGGTCAGCGCGCAATTGCTGCGCCGCGTGGTCGAACGCAACCAGAGCGGCGCGGCCAACAGCGCGCTGACGCCGCGCGAGCGCCAGGTGCTCGGGCTGATTGCTGGCGGTTTCACCAATCGCGAGATCGGCGAAGAGCTGGGCATCGCCACCGGCACGGCCAAGGCGCACGTCGAACGGGTGATCGGCAAGCTGGGGGTCGCCGACCGCACCCAGGCCGCCGTGCAGGGCATCGCCCTGGGCCTGGTGGCGCCGACGGAGCACAGGGCATGAAGGGCCTGGTCACGCGCTGGACCGACCGCCCGCTGCGCAGCAAGAGCCTGGTGATCATCGCCCTGCCGCTGTCGGTGCTGCTGATCTCCCTGGTGCTGGTGTACATCACCGAACGCCAGACCTCGCGGGTCGAAGACGATGTGCGCCGGGCACTGCGCGTGCAGGGCGACGTGCAGGCGGTACACAGCCTGCTGGCCGAGGCGGCGGCCAGCGTGCGCGGTTACCTGCTGGTCCAGCGCAGCGACTTCCTGCCCTCCTACCGCAGTGCCCTGGAGCGCATCGACAGTACGCTGCGGCGCCTGGACAACGACATTCGCGACCCGCAGATGCGCGGCAGCCTGGAACGCCTGCGCCCGCTGATCGTGATCAAGCTGGAAGGCCTGGAGCAGCTCAAGGCGCTGGCCAGCAGCGACGACCGCGCGGCGATGACGCGCATCCTGGTGGACAACAAGCACGTGCTCGATGCGCTGCGCCAGGAGATCCAGCAGATGCTCGAGCGCGAGCAGACCCTGCTCGACGAGCGCAACGCCGAAGCCAGTGCCGTGCGCTCGCGCATGCTCCTGGCCACCGGTCTGGCCGCCATGTTCGGCGTGCTCGGTGCGCTGTTCGCCGTGGTGCTGCTGTCCACCGGCATCGTCCATCGGGTGCAGCAGGTCGAGCGCAACGCGCGGCGCCTGGCTCTGGGTCAACCGCTGATACCCCAAGGCCCGGCGGCCGACGAGATCGGCCAGCTCGCCGCCAGCCTGGAAGAGGCCGGGCAGCTGCTGGCCGAACGCGAGCGCGCCCTGCGCGACAACGAGGAGCGCCTGCGCCTGATCATCGACGGGGTCAAGGAATACGGCATCTTCGGCCTCGACCCCAGCGGCCACGTCACCTCCTGGAACACCGGCGCCGAGCGCATCAAGGGCTACAGCGAGGCGGACATCCTCGGCCGCCACTTCTCCCTGTTCTACCCGCCGCAGGCCCGCGACACCGCCCCCTACCTGGCACTGCAGGCGGCCACCCGCGAAGGGCGCTACGAGGAAGAAGCCTGGCGCCAGCGCCGCGATGGCTCGCTGTTCTGGGCCAACGTGGTGATCACCGCGCAGCGTGACGCCAGCGGCACCTTGCGCGGCTTCTCCAAGATCACCCGCGACATCACCGACCGGCGCAATGCCGAGGCCGCCCTGCGCACGGCGCGCGAAGAGGCGGAGAACGCCAGCCGGGCGAAAAGCGAGTTTCTCTCGCGCATGAGCCACGAGCTGCGCACGCCGCTCAATTCCATCCTCGGCTTCGCCCAGCTGCTGGAAATGGACCGCGGCACACCGGCGCAGCAGGCCCAGGTGCGTCATATCCTGCGCGCCGGGCGGCACCTGCTGGGGCTGATCAACGAGGTGCTGGACATTGCCCGCATCGAATCCGGGCGGCTGGCGCTGAGCCCCGAGCCGTTGGCGCTGCGCCCGCTGCTGCAGGAGGTCAGCCTGCTGCTGTCGCCCCAGGCCGACAGCGCCGATATCCGCCTGCGCCTGCCGGAGGAGCTGCCCGCCGAGCTCTGCGTGCAGGCCGACCGCCAGCGCCTGGTGCAGGTGCTGCTCAATCTGCTGTCCAACGCGATCAAGTACAACCACCCTGGCGGCCATGTCGAAGTGCGGGTGCAGGCCGACAGCGACACCGTCACGCTGGGCGTGATCGACAACGGCCCGGGCATCGCCGCCGAGGACCTGGAGCGCCTGTTCATTCCCTTCGAGCGCCTCGGCGCCGCGGCCAGCGAGGTGGAGGGCACCGGCCTGGGCCTGGCTCTGAGCAAGAGCCTGCTGGAGCAGATGGATGGCAGCCTCGGCGTGCACAGCACGCCCGGCGAGGGCAGCACCTTCAACCTGACGCTGCCACGGGCGCAGGTGCATGACGGCCTGCTGCCGGCGCCGGCCGCGGCACCACCACCCGCGGCCAGCGACATCGCCCCGCCGGAGCGGCCGCTGCGCGTGCTGTGCATCGAAGACAACCTGTCCAGCCTGGCGCTGATCGAGACCCTGCTGTCGCGCTGGCCCCAGGTGCAGGTGATCTCGGCCATGCAGGGGCAGCTCGGTCTCGACCTGGCCTGGCAGCACCGCCCCGAGGTGATCCTGCTGGATCTCGACCTGCCCGACCTCTCGGGCCAGGAAGTACTCAAGCGCCTGCGTCTGAACCCCAGCAGCAGCGATACACCCGTGCTGCTGATCACCGCCGACGTCAGCGCCGGCACCCGGCGCGACCTGCAGCAGGCCGGCGCCACCGCGGTGCTGAGCAAACCCCTGCACGTGCCGACCTTTCTCGCTGCCCTGCGCCAGCATCTGGATGCCGCCATGCCCACCCCGCCTCTCGGAGCCTGACCATGAACCACCCAGCGCCCGCCGACGATTTTCGTATCCTGGTGATCGACGATCAGCCCGCCAACCTCGAACTGGTGGAACAGCTGCTGGCCCGCGAGGGCCTGCACAACGTGCTCAGCTGCACCGACCCGGCCCAGGCGCTGGCCCTGTTCAGCAGCTTCGAGCCGGACCTGCTGATTCTCGATCTGCACATGCCCGGCCTGGACGGCTTCGCCGTGCTCGAACAGCTGCAGCGGCGCATTCCCGCCGATGATTACCTGCCGATTCTGGTGCTGACCGCCGATGCCACGCGCGAGGCCCGGCTGCGCGCGCTGGCGCTGGGCGCGCGCGACTTCATCAGCAAGCCGCTGGATGCCATCGAGACCCTGCTGCGGGTGTGGAACCTGCTGGAAATCCGCGCGCTATATCGCCAGTTACGGCGCCTGCAACCCGATCAGCAGCCTTTACGGGCCAGACCCATGGCGCTGGGCAACAGTTAAAAACTACCTGCGTTGCCATTACTGCGTTAAAAACAGGCTCGTGCGCGAGTCCGATCAAAATGCTCATTTACAGCACGTAAAGTCGAGCGCGACTCCGACCGCTTTTCGCCTGTTTTTGCGGGGCCGCCATCGGTATTGCACTGGCTGCCTCGGCTCGGGCCTCCTGCTTCGCTCTACCTCCTGCATCCATGCAGTCGTCGCCTACGTTTTTAAACAGCCTGTAAAAGCGCGCCTCAGAGCACCTGCTCCAACGGCACGTGCAGGCGATCATACAGCGCCTCGACCGCCGCGCGCGCCGAAGGCGCGATATAGCCGCCCTCCAGCGCCAGCACCTGATAGATGCCGCGGCGCAGCATGTCCTGGCTGAGGTTGTCCGGACTGGCGCCCGCCGTGCAGAGAAAGCGCACCCAGGAGGTCATGATGATCCAGGCGTTGAGCGTCAGCGCCTCGATCTGCGCCGGCGTCATCAACAGAATGCCGGCCTCGACGAAGCCCTGGTAGATCGACTGTGCGCCTACCAGGCAGCGCTGGGCGAAAGCGCGGTAACGCGCGGCCAGCTCGGCGCCGGACTCCAGCAGGTGCTCCAGGTCGCGGTGCAGGAAGCGGTAATGCCACATCGCCGCCAGCAGCGCCTCCAGATAGAAGGTCTTGTCCTCCACCGTCAGCGCGCGGCCTTCGGGCAGGCGCAGAAAGCTGTCGACCTGCGCTTCATACTGGGCGAACAGCTCGGCGATGATCATCTGCTTGTTGCGAAAGTGGTAGTACAGGTTGCCCGGCGAAATGCCCAGGTGCGCGGCGATGTGGTTGGTGGTGACGTTGCGCTCGCCCTGGCCGTTGAACAGGGCCAGGCTCTCGGCAACGATGCGGTCGCGGGTCTTGGGTAGCGCCATGACGCAGCTCGATCTCGACTTCAAAAGAGGCAAAGGTACAGGCGAAACAGCCGAAGTGTTACCCCCCGATGCATGCCCCAGGCCCTGGCAGGCCTTTGGTTAGGGTGCGCCGGGGGCGGCGTCGCGGCATCCTATTTGACACATTAGAGTAATTGCTCTAAAAATCCAGCTCAGCCCATGCAGCCCGCTGGAACGTCGAGGAGAAACCCATGGCCGCCGACATCGCATACCTGCAGCAGAACCAACAGCAGATCAACCAGCTGGACGCCACCTTCGCCCTGCAGCGCGCGGCCTTTGCCGCCAATCCGATGCCGTCGGCCGAGCAGCGCATCCAGTGGCTGAAATCCCTCAGCGAGCTGCTGACCCAGCAGCAGGACGCGCTGGTAGCGGCGATCTCCGAGGACTTCAGCAACCGCTCGGCCGACGAGACCCTGCTCGCCGAGCTGATGCCCAGCCTGCACGGCATCCACTACGCGAGCAAACGCATCAGGAAGTGGATGAAGCCCTCGCGACGCAGCGTCGGCCTGCAGTTCATGCCCGCCGCGGCCAAGGTCATCTACCAGCCGCTGGGCGTGGTCGGCGTCATCGTGCCGTGGAACTACCCGCTGTTTCTCGCCATCGGCCCGCTGACCGGCGCGCTGGCGGCCGGCAACCGGGTGATGATCAAGATGAGCGAATCCACCCCGGCCACCTCGCAGCTGATCAAGGATCTGCTGGCGCGCGTCTTCCCCGAGGACCTGGTCAGCGTCGCCTTGGGCGAGGCAGAAGTCGGCATGGCCTTCTCCAAGCTGCCGTTCGACCACCTGCTGTTCACCGGCGCCACCAGCATCGGTAAGCACGTGATGCGCGCCGCCGCCGAGAACCTGACCCCGGTGACTCTGGAGCTGGGCGGCAAGTCGCCGGCCATCGTTTCCGCCGACGTGCCGCTGGAGCACGCCGCAGAGCGCATCGCCTTCGGTAAGACCCTCAACGCCGGGCAGACCTGCGTGGCGCCGGACTATGTGCTGGTGCCGAGGGATCGGGTGGAGGGCTTCGTCGCCGCCTACCGCGACGTCGTGCAGCGCTTCTACCCGCAGCTCAAGGACAACCCCGACTACACCGCGATCATCAACGAGCGCCAGTTGGCGCGCCTCAACGGCTATCTGCAGGACGCCCAGGCCAAGGGCGCGCGTATCGTCCCTATCTACCCCGAGACCCAGGGCCGGCGCCTGCCGCAGAGCCTGGTGCTGGACGTCAGCGACGAGATGAAGCTGATGCAGGACGAGATCTTCGGTCCGCTGCTGCCCGTGGTGCCCTACGACCGTATCGAAGACGCCTTCGCCTACGTCAACGCGCGGCCACGGCCGCTGGCGCTGTACTACTTCGGCTACGACAGGCGCGAGCAGCAGCGCGTGCTGCACGAGACCCACTCCGGCGGCGTGTGCCTGAACGACACCCTGCTGCACGTGGCCCAGGACGATATGCCGTTCGGCGGCATCGGCCCGTCCGGCATGGGCCATTACCACGGCCATGAAGGCTTCCTGACCTTCAGCAAGGCCAAGGGCGTGTTTATCAAGCAGCGCTTCAACGCCGCGCGGCTGATCTACCCGCCCTATGGCAAGGCGATCCAGAAGCTGGTCTACAAGCTGTTCGTACGCTGAACAACGCGGGCAGCGCCCGTTTTACGCCTGGTGATAACAACAATGAACGACACCACCCTGAACACGCCGCAGCTGTCGCGGCGCAACCTGCTCAAGGTCGGTCTGCTGGGCACCGCGCTGCTCGGCACCGCCGGGCTGACCGCCACCCTCAGCGGCTGCTCGGCCAGTACGCCGGCCAGCGGCTACCTGATCCTGCGCAGCAGCGATATGCCCTTTCTGCGCGCACTGATCCCGGTAATGCTCGATGGCGCCGTCAGCGCCGAACAGATGCCGCAGGCCATCGACGGCACGCTGAAGAGCCTCGACACCAGCCTGGCGCACCTGTCGCCGGAGATGCTGAAACTCACCGTGCAGCTGTTCGACGTGCTGGCCCTGCCCATCACCCGCGGCCCGCTGACCGGGGTGTGGGGCAGCTGGGACAAGGCCAGTGGCGACGACGTGCGGCAGTTCCTCTCCCGCTGGCAGAACAGCAGCCTGAGCCTGCTACGCATGGGCCACGCCTCGCTGCTGCAACTGGTGATGATGGCCTGGTACAGCCGCCAGGAGGCCTGGGCGCATTGCGGCTATCCGGGGCCACCTACGGTCTAGT